>JALZND010000537.1 GCA_030857845.1 Bacteroidota bacterium
GGTTCCATTGCATTTTTCTTCAAATTCAGGAACAGAAATTGAAGAAAAAGTAGTTTCACTGCCATCGCTCAAAATAGCCTCAACAGAAATCAGATGTTCCCTTGCACTTCCATACACAATGGAATTCGATCCGCAGGAATTATTTCCAACCATCCCACCTACCATTGCCCTGTTTGCAGTGGAAGTCTCTGGACCAAAATATAAGCCATGCTCTTTCAGGTAATGGTTCAGGTCATCCCGTATTACACCTGGTTGTAACCTTACCCATTGTTGCTCAACATTTATTTCTAGTATATTGGTAAAATATTTAGAAATATCTACTACAATTCCATTTCCGACCACCTGACCTGCCAAAGAAGTCCCGGCGGCACGGGGGATCACTGAAAGCTTTTCTTCTGAAGCAAACCTGATTAATTTTTTAATATCATTAATGGTGCGCGGCATTGCCACAGCCAAGGGCATTTCACGATAGGCAGATGCGTCTGTCGCGTATAGCAAACGCATGGTAACATCAAAATAAAAATCTCCTGCTAGCTCACCTTGTAATCTTTCAAGCTTTTCCTGCATCACTAAAGCGGTATGTGATTATCAAATTTTTTTGTGCAAAAATAGTCAAAAGTTTTAAGCTTTACCAAAGCCATCTTAAAATGAGGCGGGGATACTGAGGGATGTTCATGACAAAAAATGTATGGGAAAGGCTATTTTTTGGGGATTAATCCATATTCTTTTTCCACCAGGATTGAAAAACAATCAATCCCCACATCCTGGCATGTACATCCCCTGGATCTGAAGAAAACAGTTTCTTTTTTAAAGACCTGATTTCATCCTGGTCAAAAATGCCTTGCTTTTCAATAACCTTTTCATCCAATAAATCATCTATCATATGTTTTAAGCCTGTTTTAAACCATTTTAAAAGAGGCACTTCGAATCCGTGCTTTGGCCTGTTGTATAATTGAGGTGGCAAGATTTCCCGAAATGTATCCTGAACTATCCTTTTTTTCATTGAATCATTGATTTTAGAATCGGCAGGAAGGCTAAAGGCAAAATTCACCACATGATGATCCAAAAATGGTACCCTGACTTCAAGCCCACAAGCCATAGACATGAGGTCTACTTTAGTAAGCATATCATTCGTGAGCACCAGCTGCATATCTGTATATAACAATTCATTGATGTCACCTATTTCTGTAATATTACTCAGGATTGCCCTCTTTCTTAAATCAGCTTCATTCCTGTCTAAAGCATCCCTGATATCTTTTTTCAACAGTTTTCTTGCTTCCCCTTCCGTTGACAAGGAAGCCCATTTCCAGTACCTTTCTTTTTCAGAAAGTTTCATTCCTTCTGCAAACTTTTGTAGCTGCCTTACCTTGTTCCCCAGAGGGTTGTTCCGGCTCTTTGGCAGGGCATTCCATAAAGGCAATAAATCAACTACCCATTGGGCAGTTTTTCCTCCATGTAGGGCTTTATAAGCAGCACTATGTTTGCTATACCCTGCAAAAAGCTCATCGGCACCATCGCCTGATAATGCTACAGAAACCCTTTTTTTAGTTTCTTTGCTGAGGATAAAAACAGGCAATGCCGATGAATCGGCAAAAGGCTCGTCAATATAATCTAGGACAGCATGTAGGTGTTCAAAAAGGTCATCATTTGATAAAGAAAAAACAGTATGTTCTGTTTTCAATTGTTTGGCTACCAATCTGGCATAATTGGTTTCGTCAAAAAATGGCTCATCTTTATAACCAATTGAGAAAGTATTTAAATGGTTGGTATGCCGTGCTGCCAGGGCGGAGATAACTGATGAGTCGATCCCACCACTTAAAAACGTCCCTAGTGGAACATCAGCGATCAACCTCATCTTTACGGAATCTTCCATAAGACTGCTTAATTGAGCCTTTTGCTGTTCATAATTTAAATTTCCGGGATTAACCTGTGCTTTGGCATACGGTATTTTATAATATTGACGGATGTTGACCTTCTTTTTCCTAATATTCATATAATGCCCAGGCATGAGCTTATATACATATTTGAAGATGGTAGCAGGAGCAGGAATATAGTTTAGCTGTAAATATTGGTACAACGAAGTGTTGTCTATTTCTTTGGAAATCCCAAAGGCTATCAATGATTTCATTTCTGAAGAAAAAATGAATTTATCTTCATCCATAAAATAAAGCAATGGCTTTATCCCAATCCGATCACGGGCAATAAACAGCTCTTCTGCTTCTTTGTCGTATATGGCAAAAGCAAAAAAACCATTTAGGAATTCCAGGCATTTTTCTTTATGGATAATATAAAGGTTCAGCAGTACCTCAGTGTCGGTTTGTGAGTGAAATGTAACCCCAGCATCAAGAAGGTTTTGTTTTAAAGCAGGATAGTTAAAAATTTCGCCATTGAAAATTATGGCATATCTTCCTGATGGGTCAACCATAGGTTGCCTGCCATCGCTGCTGGTATCTATAATAGACAGCCTTCGATGGCCTAGGCCTACAAAATGATCATTGAAAACACCTCTGCTATCAGGACCTCTTTTGTCCAATACATCCGTAGCCCTGGACAGGTTGATCAAATTGAAC
>JALZND010000538.1 GCA_030857845.1 Bacteroidota bacterium
ATGTTACCCAGTCCAATAGCTGATCCAGACGCAGCCATAATAAATCCTATTGAAGAACTAAATTCCCCTCTTTTGTTCATGTTTTAGCTTTTAGCGGTTAGTGTTTAGCTGTTAGCTTTAAGCGATTAGCATTTAGCAATAAGCTGATTGCATTAACCTGATATGTAAAATTAAGCCTGAAATTAATTTAATTTGATCTTTATTCAAGTTTTGTATCTAAAAAATATTCAATGGAAGCTTCATTTTCATGTTTATTTAAGATTTGGAATGCCCTTTTGAAATCATTGCTTTATCAATAACCTTCCGTGGCAAGTCGCCGACGAGACACTTATTTTTTTATAGGTTATCATGAAAGGATTTACACATTAGAATACAACCTAAAACACTGAACAATAAAAGGGGAATTTTACAGAATCCAAAATATCTAAACAACGAATTCCTTTTACTGCAAAAGTTATTAATCATCCAGCCCAACCTTCCCGATCGAGGGAGCGGTATTGAATGGCTTCGGCAAGGTGTTCTATCTTAATTTCTTCTGTCCCGGCAAGGTCTGCAATGGTCCTGGAAACTTTAAGGATCCTTTCATATGCCCTTGCCGAAAGGCCTAATTTTTCCATGGCTGTTTTTAGCAGTGTCTTTCCGGCACTATTGATCTGGCAGATTTCTTTTACCATCTGGGGGCTCATCATGGCATTGGAATATACTTCTTTAATGTCTTCAAACCTTTGGGTTTGTAATTTCCTCGCATTGATGACCCTTTCCCGAATTGTAGTGCTGCTTTCTGTTTTCCTGTTTGAAGTCATTTCGTCAAAGGAAACCGGGGTCACCTCTACATGAAGATCGATCCTGTCCAGCAAAGGACCGCTGATCTTGTTGAGGTAACGCTGTACCATGCCTGGAGGGCATACACACTCTTTTTCCGGATGGTTATAATAGCCACATGGACATGGGTTCATACTTGCAATTAGCATAAAATTTGCAGGGAACTTTACTGAGTTCCTTGCCCTTGAAATCGTAACATAACGTTCTTCCAGGGGTTGGCGCATTACTTCCAGGACTGTTCTTTTAAATTCGGGAAGCTCGTCAAGAAATAAAACACCATTATGGGCCAAAGAGATTTCACCTGGTTGTGGAAAACCACCACCTCCCACCAGTGCAACATCACTTATTGTGTGGTGGGGTGCCCTATAGGGCCGCCTGGAAATTAAGGAGGAGTTTATCGCTAATTTACCTGAAACTGAATGGATTTTTGTTGTTTCCAAAGCTTCCATTAAAGATAATGGCGGCAAAATTGAAGAAAGCCTTTTTGCCAACATTGTTTTGCCCGCTCCCGGAGGACCAATCATGATTACATTATGCCCCCCTGCCGCTGCAATTTCCATAGCCCTTTTAATATTCTCCTGGCCCTGAACATCAGAAAAATCGGCATCGTAAACATCTTTTTCATTTTGGAAAATTTCCCTGGTGTCACTGACGAGAGGGTCTATGGTGATTTTTCCTTCAAAAAAATCTATAGCTTCTTTTAAAGATTCCACTCCTATAACTTCAAGGTTATTTACTATTGCTGCTTCACCTGCATTAGACTTCGGCAGCACCATACCTTTAAAACCCTGCTTCCTGGCTTCAATGGCTATCGGAAGCACTCCCTTGATTGGGCGGATTGTCCCATCAAGGGCAAGTTCTCCCATAATAATATATTTTTCCAGCTCTTCACTATATAATTGATCAGATGCTTGAAGCACACCCAAGGCAATGGGCAAATCATATGCAGAACCTTCTTTCTTCAAATCGGCAGGCGCCATATTTACTACTACTTTTTGGCGTGGCATCCTATACCCAAGATATTTTATAGCCGACTCTACCCGCTGCTCGCTTTCTTTGACAGCACTATCTGGCAATCCTGACATATGGAACCTGGTGCCTTGGATTACATTTACCTCAATGGTAATGGTACTTGCACTAACACCCATAACAGCACTTCCATATGTTTTAGCCAGCATATCTGATCATCATTTTTTCTATCAACAATATAATAATATGGATTATTTTTATATGCACTTCCTGGATGCGGTCGGCAAAGCCAAAATGGGGAACAATAATTTCCACATCTGAAAGATTTTTCATTTTGCCCCCATCTTTCCCTGTGAGTAAAATCACTTTCATCCCTTTTTGCCTGGCAGCTTCTACTGCCAATATAATGTTTTGTGAATTGCCACTGGTACTGATTGCAAACAACACATCATTTTCTCTGCCCAAACCTTCTATAAACCTTGAAAAAACATGTTCATAACCATAATCATTGGCTGTGCAGGATATATGACTTGGATCGGAAATGGCAATTGCAGAAAGTGCTTTACGGTTTTCCCTATATCGCCCGGTCAACTCTTCGGCAAAATGCATTGCATCACAGTGGGAACCCCCATTTCCACAAGAAATAACCTTCCCATCGTGATGAAGGCTTTCAGCTATGGTTTGAGCAGCTAAATTAATTTTTTGTAAATTTGAAGCGTCACTTAAAAACTGATCCAGTACCCCGGCGGCTTCAAGTAGTTCACCTTTAATTA
>JALZND010000155.1 GCA_030857845.1 Bacteroidota bacterium
GCGCTATTAAATCCGCCCTTTTATACTCCGCAAACCTCCTTGCCCAAACAATGGTAAGGATATTTTCATCATAAATTTCACCTGCCTGGTCGGCCACCTCTTCAAAAAGTTGCTTTTTTAATTCTTTTTTACGCTTTTTGAGTGCTTCCATGTCATTTTTCCTGCAAGCTTCATTAAGGTCACTATCAGCCCAATATCTGTGGTTTTGTGCATTGGTGATATGGATGATTGGCCGTGTTTGCGATTCGCTTTTCCACATGGACCGCATTACATCACCATGCATGCTTGACACACCATTGGAAATTTTTGCCATATGCAGTGCCGCCAGGGTATGGTCTATAATTTCATTGTCTTTGGCAAGGTTGCCACTGATATACCGTACTTCTTGCAATGAAAGCTGATGAAAGTAGTTCATCCTGTCCAAGAGGTGGATGTCTGTTTTTTGATTTCCCGCTTCTTCAGGGGTATGATTTGTGAATACCAGCCTTTTTCGTACTTCTTCCAGGTTATTATTGTATTTATGGTATAGGTAATATGCCAGTGGAAGCCCATGAGCCTCGTTCAAATGATATACATCCGGCTCATATTCCAATATTTCCATCAATTTGGCCCCACCAACTCCTAAAAGGATGCCTGCAGCAATTTTTGCTTCCAGGTGAGCATCATATAACCTGTGCGAAATTGTTTGTGCTAAATAATCATTCTCTGGTAGGTCTGTGGACAAAAAGAACATTGGCACTGTCCCAAAAACCTCTGGAGGTAGGTAAAAAGCTGTGACAGCTACATCTGTATTATGGACTTTTATAGAAAATTTGATATCGGTATCTACAAGAAAGCCATATACTTTTTCCTGAAACAACACATCCATTGTCTGGTCCATTTTCCGGATTTGGTCATAATAGCCATATTTCCATTTTATGCCAATCCCTATCAGGTTTTGCTGCAAGTCATGTGCGCTTCTCATATGGGAGCCAGCTAAAAAGCCCAAGCCCCCGGAATAAACTTTAAAAGGTTGGTGAATGCCATATTCCATCGAGAAATATGCTGTTCTTTTTCTGTATTTGGGGTTTATGCTGTAGGGATGACTGAATTCAAACACTTTCATTGAGCTTATTTTTTAATTGAATGACAAAAGGGGCTACATAATTTGAATTCGTAATATAAAAAAAAACATAATTATTTAATCTGTTTTAGACAATAAGTTCATCCAAAAATGTAAAAAGTGCAAAAAGGTAATCCTGAAGGAATTTCATACTTGCATATTAGTTTCAAGCATAGCCAAATTTAAGAATTAAAATATTTAGAATTTATTTTATTTTTTTAATTTGGATCTTGATAATTTACAATTTAAATTGTTTTAAGCTATTTTTAATAATTATTTAACTAAAAACGTTATATAATTACCGCTATATTTTTATACTTTAAGCTGCCAAATAATAAGTGATTTTTAATTGATTTTCTGTGACAAGATCAACCCATATGAACAACCAAATTACATCATATAAAATCCATCCTGCAACTGTTGATGATGTTCCATCAATTCGCCAGGTTGCTGTTTTTACATGGTGGACTATTTACCCTTCTATTATTTCAGCAGAGCAAATAGAATATATGTTGGATGTTCTATATAATGAAAAAACCTTAAGAAAATTAATAGATATACAGGAACAATGTTTCCTGATATTGTCGGAGGATGAAGTGACAGAAGCTTTTGCGGCTTATGGACCTATTGAAAATAATTTGGAGGCATATAAGATACACAAGTTTTATATACTACCACAAAAACACCATATGGGATTTGGAAGGGCCTTGATTACTCAAATTGTTAATATTACCAAAAAAGATGGGAAAAAATACCTTGAACTCAATGTTAACAGAAACAATCCTGCCAAGGGATTTTATGAAAAACTAGGTTTTAAAGTTGTAGAAGATGTAGACATTCCCATTGGCAATTTTTGGATGAATGACTATATCATGAGATTGGATATTGATACTGATTGGCAATTTGACTCACCCGAATTTTAGAATTAGAAGTTAAAATCCCTATTATTCCCGCAAAAAAATCAAACAACAATAAAGGAGTGAAAAAAGCTTTCCTGATCCATTTTATGTATGGATGCTGGAAAGCTTTTTATAAACCTGTTGTAAGGCTAGGGATTATTTTACAGAATCAATATGGGAGACCAAATCTACAAGTTTGTTAGAGAAGCCCCATTCGTTATCGTACCAGGAAACCACCTTTACAAAGTTGTCGCTCAGCTGGATACCGGCATCAGCATCAAATATAGAAGTCCTTGGGTCAGTCATGAAGTCAGATGAAACCACGGCATCTTCTGTATAGCCCAATACTCCTTTAAGTTCGCCTTGAGAGGCTTCTTTCATTTTAGCACAGATTTCAGCATATTTTGCTGGTTTTTTAAGTTTTACAGTTAAGTCAACAACATAAACGTTTGGTGTTGGGACCCTAAATGCCATACCAGTTAGTTTGCCATTCAGTTCGGGAATTACTTTTCCCACAGCTTTTGCCGCTCCGGTGGAGGAAGGGATTATATTTTGGCCAGCACCCCTGCCACCGCGCCAATCTTTTGAAGAAGGGCCATCAACAGTTTTTTGAGTAGCAGTAGTTGCATGTACTGTTGTCATTAAGCCTTCTTCAATGCCCCAGTTATCATGGAGAACTTTTGCAATAGGGGCAAGGCAATTGGTTGTACAAGAAGCATTGGATACATAATCCATGTCAGCTTTGTAAGATTTATGGTTTACGCCCATAACGAACATTGGAGTATCGTCTTTTGAAGGGGCAGACATGATTACTTTTTTTGCGCCGGCTTTAATATGGCCTGCAGCAGATTCTTTTGTAAGGAAAATACCTGTGCACTCAGCAACATAATCAGCTCCAACAGCACCCCAGTTAAGGGAGGCAGGATCTTTTTCAGCAGTAACCCTTATTTCTCTTCCATTCACTACCAACTTGCCATTTTGTACTTCAACAGTACCTGCAAAACGGCCATGTGTAGAATCATATTTAAGCATATATGCCATATAATCCACATCAACAAGGTCATTTATTGCTACAACTTCAACATTTTCTCTTTCTTCAGAAGCCCGGAAAACCAAACGGCCTATTCTTCCGAAACCGTTAATTCCAATTTTAATTTTTGACATAGGTGTAATTATTGATTGTGAAATTAATATTAAAAAATATAAAAGCCTTTTTTATGATAACGTAAAAGGTCCCTACTGAAAGTTCCAAGATCCATTAAATATGGAAAATCTTTCCGCCGACAAAGGTACAAAAATATTCTAAATACAAAACATATGTTTCAAGCTTTAATCCAATTGATTTTATTCAAGGCTGATCAACAATTTATTTATTGCATGGCAGTCCAATCCGTAAAGCCACAAAAAAATTTAATATTTCTGGTGTTTTTATGAGAAGTATTGCACGCTTAGGCGCAATGGAGCAAATACAAATCCTTATATGTTGCGTGTTTTCGAAGAAATATGGCACTAATAAAGAGCATAAGCTGCAAATATCCTTTGAGTCTTTGCGCCTTTGAGAGAAATTAAATAATTATAACTAATGTTTCGCAGCATCCGTTTGTAACAATTTTTACTTTTAAAAGACCAAAATTCCTCCAAAACCATATCCTACCCTTTATTTTGCCACGGTTTCAAACCCGAGGCAAATGATATTTGACCCCGTTGGTTCTGCGATGCAAGTTTTTAGAATTCTGATATGGAAAACTAAAATCCTACTTTTTAAAACATTAAGGAGGCTTATTACCTCACAACTTTGTTAATCCGAAATGTGAAACTTTTATTATAATATATGAGAGGATTGATCACCATCATGTAATGCGCAATGAAAAAATCCTTTTCGGGAAAATCTTAATTCTGGTAATTAAAAATTATACCTTACTCCCAGGCCTCCTTGTGGAAGTAGAAATTGACGGGGAGACTTGAGGTTTGCAAATAAGCCCAACTCACCAAAAGAAGAGATCGGGGAGCGTGGAAAAGCAAATTCTACACCGAGAATTGCTTCTGGTCCCAAATCTACGGTCTTTATGATGGTCCTTTTAAGTTTTGAATCTGCAGATTTAGTAAAATAGTCATATTTTCCTTCAACCATCCTCATTTGTGCCCCAAAACCAAAGTACCAGTCCAATCCCGATATACCTTTAGGGATCATGTTATGCATCATCAACCTGCTGTGAAAACCATACGAATATTGCACTTCATGGCCAGCGTAGGTTATGTCGGTATCAAGTATATTTTCTTTGAATACCCTTTCATGGAATTTTCCATTGATTCCGCCAAATGCATACCCTGCAACTACTTCAGCAGCAAATCTTTTTAAAAAATACATTTTTAAAGTAGCACCCATTGCATCTCCCATCCTCAGGCCAAGGCCGCCTATATATTTTTTTTTCTGCATTACCACACAAGTATAATCCTGATCCTTGGCCGAATATTTTCTCTGTGCAGCCGCCTCAAAAGATATAATAAGCAAAAAAAAGTAAAGGATAATATTTTTTGGTGATAGCATAAAAAACTTCATTACAATTTAATGTTAAACAAAAATATCAATCTTAATTTTTTTTATTGTAATAATTATGGAAGATGTCTGTTGCCTGTAAGGAAATAGATATTATTTAAATATAATCTGATATACAATGCCAGAAAAGATGGATTGAATAATCCAACAATAAGTGAGTTTTGATAATCTGAAAAGGTGTAAATAATGATAGCTATTGGCTAAATAGACTTACAGCCCTTCGTGTTTAAAAGGTTTTAAGAATTCATTTTGAAGTTAACTTTCTTCGCATGCTGCTTTTTTATCATTGCTAAAGGGAAACCCATCAGATAGGATGGTGGCAACATTTCAAAGGATGTTGCACCAGGAAAAGAAAAAGAATTAAATTTAAAAGTTAATTGATAGAAAGGAAAAAAGCTCCAGGACCCGTGATGGCCTGGAGCTTTTTACATGAATTTATACTTAAGTTATCGGCCAAAATCATCCTGGACCCGAACAATATCGTCTTCATCGGAAGGATTTGCGGAATCTGTATGTTGCCAGATTTCAGCCAATACGCCCCATTCTTGTAGACCAATTAGCCTGTGTCGTTCCCCTTGTTTTAATGTGATGAATTTGCCTGGTTCATAAGTTTTTAATGCTCCTTCTTCATCAGTATTGCTGGTTACTACCCCAATTTTTCCTTGTAATACCTTCCAAATTTCAGCCCTGCGGTGGTGGTACTGCCAGGAAAGTCTTTTTCCAGGTGCCACTACAAGTATTTTGGGGCTTAACTTCCCTGATATTTTTAAGGTTTCTATAGACATTCCATCAAAATATTTATTGGCAAATTCCTGTGCTTGGTCTTCTTTAAGTACAAAAAATCCTCCCCATGGTCGTTCCCTATCTTGTTTTTCGATTGAAAAGCCATTGCTTTTCAATTTTGCTTCTACTTCCTGAAATAAACTATCTTTATTTGGTACGGCTTCCATTACTGCATTAGAAATTATGTGTAAAAAAAAATCAATTGCAGCTCAAAAAAAAGCTATGTTGAATATATTTTAAGATTAATATGCAATTGGGTAAATTATTAGTTGCTCCTTTATATCACATCCGATACCCTAAAATTAAAAAATTTTAATCCCATTGCAAAAATAGAAGTTCTTTTAATGTTTTTGGTCTGTTGCAATCAATAATTGGAACATAAATTTAAAAACGAGGTTTATATGCTGCCCATTAAATTAAGATGCGAGGATGCATAAATTTATTCTATTTGCAAAAATTCTATTTGTAATACATTTTGCAAAAGTTCCGGTTCAAGCTCAAGGTTTTGAACGCGAAAACCAGTTTCACAGCTGGTTTTATTATATTGGTGATCATAAAATCAGTGACAAATGGGGAGTTCACCCTGAAGTTCAATTTAGACGTACTGGTTTTGGAAACAAACCCCAAGGGCTGGTATTAAGATCTGCAATTAATTTTTATCCTGTCGACCATATAATATTTTCCGCGGGTTATGTATATTCGAGGCAATACCCATACGGTGCATATCCGGTAGATTTTCAGTTTCCCGAACATAGGATATATCAGCAGGTGGAGCTTACCAATGAATATAGGAAATTTGACCTGTCATACCGCATGCGCTTAGAGCAAAGGTGGATAGAAGAAATAATTGGTGTGCCAGACCCTGATTCAGAAGGTGGTTTAAGGCCAGAAAGTAAAGGTTGGCCATTTCAGAACCGTCTACGGCTTAATCTTGCTTTAACATTTCCATTTAAGGGAGATGAAATTGACAACGGGGAATTTTATCTTTTTGCGTCTAATGAAATATTTTATTCTTTTGGGAAAAGCGTAAGCAATGAATTTGATCAAAACCGTGCCCAAATAGGCATCGGGTATCAGTTAGGTAGCTTTGGAAGGGCAGAATGTGGCTACCTTTACCAGTTGATCCTTGACCCTGGAAATTTGCAGGTTGAAAACAACCATACCCTTACAATTGCCTGGATTTCAAGGTTCAACTTTAATTAGTAGCTTACAAATAACGATTATATGACAAGTAACTTTGCACGTAATCCTTAATACCATCCTCGAGATTTGTGAAATCCTTTGTATATCCTATGGAAATTAGTTTTTCCATATTTGCTACTGTAAAATATTGATACTTTTCACGGATGTCTTGCGGGGTATCGATAAATTCTATTTTTTCAGGAACATCTAATGCTTTAAAAACACCTTTGGCCAAGTCTAAAAATGTTCGTGCATTTCCGGAACCAAGATTATAAATACCCGAATCTTTCCTGTGATGCATTAAGAAATAACAAACATCAACTACATCCTGTACATAAATAAAATCCCTTTGTTGCTCACCATCCAAAACTTCAGATATATGCGACCTGAACAGTTTCATTTTACCATTTTGCGAAATTTGATTATAAGCATGAAAAACTACTGATGCCATTCTTCCTTTATGATATTCATTAGGGCCATATACATTGAAAAACTTCAAACCTGCCCAGTAAAAAGGGTTATCATGCTGTTCAAGGACCCATTTGTCGAAATTGTTCTTTGATTCCCCATAGGGGTTCAATGGTTTTAATTTGGGGATGATACCTTCATCGTCATTATAGCCAAATTCGCCAAGGCCATAAGTTGCAGCAGAAGAAGCATATACCAGCGGTATTTGGTGCTTCACACATTTATTCCAGATTTCCTTTGAATAATTTGTGTTGAGCCTGGTAAGCAATTGTTCGTCAAATTCAGTAGTATCGGTGCGGGCCCCAAGATGGAATATAAATTCAACAAGCTCACAATTATTATCAAGCCAGCTTAAAAAGGAATCACGCTCCACAAATTCCTGGATATTCTTTCCCTGGAGGTTCTTGTATTTTTCCAGATAGGAAGCTTTTTGGTTTTGAAATTCATCTACAGCTATAATAGCATTAAAATTTTCCTGATTCAGCTTTTGAATCAGGCAACTTCCAATAAATCCTGCAGCACCTGTAATTACTATCATAATATGGGATTAATTTCTATGCACGAATATAAAATAATATCGCTATAGCTTCAAGTTTAATCTATTTTAAATCCTATTGAACTAAAATTTAATCTGACCTTGTTAAACCTTCCATTGGGTTAAACTTTTACCAATTCCCTTATTCTTTATATCTTTGTATTTATATTAGTGAAATCATGATTTACGTAAGCAGGAAAGAGCATTTTAATGCTGCCCATAAATTGTACAACCCAGCATGGACAAAGGAAAAAAATTTAGAGGTTTTTGGGCCTTGTGCAAATGAAAATTGGCATGGTCATAATTTTGATATGATAGTGACTGTAAAAGGTGAACCCCATCCTGAAACAGGTTTTGTTGTTGATTTAAAAAGGTTGAGTACCTTGATAAGGAATGAAGTTGTAGATAAACTTGACCATAAAAACCTGAATATGGACGTTGATTTCATGCAAGGTAAAATGGCCAGTTGCGAAATTCTAATTATGGAAATATGGAAAATACTCGAACCTGCGCTTACATCCATAACAGATAGGGGCACATTGCATTCCATAAGATTATATGAAACCCCTCGCAACTATGTTGAATATTTTGGATAATCCTGTTTTTACTTTTTTCATTCACACATTCACTCATTCCTTATCCACTCATAAAATCATTTATAATATGATTTTCATTTTATCATTCACTCATTCTATTTTTCAAAATTGAAATATTACAT
>JALZND010000539.1 GCA_030857845.1 Bacteroidota bacterium
ATATAGAAATAATATCAATCCGAATATCATAAAGCCAATCCTTTTTATGGATAAAGTAGTCGGCAGCGTCAATTATTAGATTTGATTTTTTTTTGCTCACAAAAGCCTCAGGTTCCCCATAATTATTGCCCGACCGGGTTTTTACCTCTACAAAAATCAATAATTTATCTTTTTCTGCAATGATATCAATTTCTGCTTTTTTATGGCGATAATTTAAATATACAATAGAATAACCGGCTTTTTCCAAATAATTCTTTGCAAGTACTTCGCCTTCTGAGCCGGTTAAATTATGCTTTGCCATCAATCCTATAAAAATGGTTATAGAAAATAATCTTCAATTTCTAACCCCACCTAAAAAGTAAATTAGTTAAGCCCTTAGTTAAAACTGAACTTTTAATTCCTGATAATGAATCTCTTTCCCACAGCATCACCAGAACAATATAACCTGGCAGTTCCTAATTGTATGGGATTGATCAGGCTTTCTTTGAAGCGATCCAATTATCAATTTTATCTTCTAAAACCTTAATAGGGAGCACACCAGGTTCAAGCACTTGATTATGAAATTCTTTAATATCAAATTTATTTCCCAAAGCACTTTCGGCCCTTCTTCTTAATTCTATTATTTTCAGCTGACCGATTTTGTATGAAAGTGCCTGACCTGGCCAAGCCATATAACGTTCTATTTCTGCAATAATGCCGCTTTCTGATTCAGCCTCATGGTCAAGTGAGTATTGAATAGCCTGCTCCCTTGTCCATCCTTTTGTATGCATTCCAGCATCAACAACAAGTCTGATAGCCCGGTGCATTTCGGCACTCAGCATGCCAAAATATTGGTATGGGTCCTGATAAAGTCCCAGCTCGGGCCCTAAAGATTCTGAATATAAAGCCCATCCTTCGCCATACGCACTGTACCACAAAGTCCTTCTGAATTTTGGAAGGTCTTCATTTTCTTGCTGCAATGATATTTGATAATGATGCCCTGGTATGGCTTCATGTAGGAACAAGTCTTCGTCAGAAAGCATGTTGTATTCTTTTACATCAGGAATAGGCACATAAAAAATTCCCGGACGGCTACCATCCTGAGAGCCTGGATTATATTCAGCACTTGCTGATGCTTCCCTGAATGCTTCGGTCCTTCTTACCTCAAAAGGTGTTTTTGGGATAAGGTCAAAAAGTTTGTTGATATGAGGCTTCATCCTGTTATGGATTTCTTCAAAATTGGCAATCACTTGTTCGGGTTCTGTAAAGGGCATTAATTCCTTGCGGGTCCGGGTATGTTCAAAAAACGCTTTAAGGTCACCTTCAAAGCCAACTTGATTTTTTACTTTTTCCATTTCGCTGCTAATCCTGGCTACTTCACTTTCGCCCAATCTGAAAATCTCATCAGCTGTCATATCCGTTGTAGTATAGTACCTGATCAGGTGCTTATACATTTCACCACCTTTAGGAACCGCACTAATACCTGAAGTAGCCCTACCAGCGGGAAGATATTCTATCTTTAAATAATTGTGCAGACGTACATAAGCAGGGATTATCCGCTTTTCTATCATGCTACTATAAGCACTATCCAGCTTTATTTTATCTGAATCCGAAAAACCTTCAGGGAAATTCAAGATGGGCTTAAAAAAAAGATGGTCCCTTACCGGGCCATGGTTAAAAGCTTCCATTTGAGGTATCGTTTTTTCGATCAATACTTTGGGAAGCACATAACCTTTCCTAACACCTTCCTTCATTTTTACAATTGCGGTGTCGCACCATTGGCTAAAGCTGTTTAACCTGCCAAGCCAATCTTCATAATCTTTAACCGTTTTAAATGGCTGGATACTTTCACCGCTCGCCAGCTGTCCGATAACCAGGGGGAGTGCCGACATTTGATCTATAGGCATCAATTCCATCGGAAATTTCTGTCCTTCCAGGCTAATATCGCATTCCCATTTCAATACGTCATAACTTACTTTATCAGTTTCTGGAAGCGTTTCACGATCATATTGATTTAATCTTTCCTTGTACCTTGTAAAAAATTCTATTAATTCCGCTTGATATGCATCTGTAAGGTCGTTTGGCAGCTGATCGTTATATCTGTTGTCACCAGCTTGAGTGGCCTCTAAGGGAAACAATTTTAATCTTTCTTCATAATATTCCTCAAATACAGTCTCTAAAGGTGGCATATCATTTTTAACTTGTTCTTGTGGAGCATTTGTTTGACAGCTTTGAAAAAAAATTGCAACCAGGAAGACATTTAAAAAAATCCTTTTCATATGAAATATCACTTAAAGTTGTGGAATATTAAATATAGAAAAGATTTATGTTTTTACATTATTTCAAGGGGATAAAAATGAATATTATCCATTAGATTTTAGGGATCAAATCAAAATCTTTTAATTATGGCCATTCCCTTCCCTTTTCAAACCGCTATTCTTTTTAGGCAAGGCCACCGCATTGTAACCTTGCTCAGACGTCAGTTTGAATACCAAAACCTAAACTTCATTAAAACTACTTTAGCAACAAATGACTAAGGTCCCCAGCCCTAAACCACCTATACCCATAAGCAT
>JALZND010000156.1 GCA_030857845.1 Bacteroidota bacterium
CGGGTATTTTGCCCGATTTTACAATTTCGTTTTCTTCCCTTTTATTGCGTTGCCGGGGCACGTCCACGAAACTTGCGTCCACTATCTTCCCCTCGTTCACCACAAGGCCCAAATCCTCCAACTTGTTTACGAACAGCAAGAAAAGCTCTTCGGCCATGCACAGGTCCACAAGGCGTTCCCTGAAATTCCAGACCGTGTTGCTGTCGGGGACATCGTCGGCTATTGTCAGGCCCAAAAAGCGCATAAAGCTCAACCTGTCACATATTTGGAACTCTGTCTGGACATCGGACAAATTGTAATACCGTTGCAGTATCAATATCTTGAACATCAAAACATAATCGAAAGGCCTGCGCCCACCTTTGTTCTTGGCCTCTACATGTAGCCTTTCTTCCAGCAGGCCCCTGAACATTTCGAAATCAACTCCTTCGTTCAGCTTCTCCAGGGGGTCCCCCAACTTGCTAAGTTTGCTCAACCTGATATCTTCATCGAAAAATCCTATTGCCTTGTGGCGTTTAAATGTTTTGCTCTTCTTTGCTCCCATAACCCTAAAATAACACTTTAAACCCACTTTTTCAACAAAATCGAGTTTTTAGATGTCCCCTTTAGTTTCGCCTTTTTGATTATGTTCAAGATTATTTAGAACTTCTTGAATTCTTCGCAAACTTTCGCTTCCAACAACGCCATTGACACTATGCCCCATTGAACAATGTCCGTGATTTTCGGTTGCCACAACTTTAGCCAGTTTTTCCCATACACCACCAAATGGTGTTACAAATCGTCTTTCAAAATGAGAACCTTTAAATATTTCGTCAGGTACTAATGCAGAGTAAAGAGGTTTTGAAGAACGATGTTTTTCTTTTATAAATGGGTCGCTTACTAGTACATTATTCATTACCCTGTCCATCATAGTCGAAACTACATTTTTTATCCCTTCGCCAACTCGTTTTTTCTTACTCATAATTTAATTAAAATATCTGTCTGCGAATTTACAAAATTTATGGCTATAATGTTCCGTTTTCGGTCGAATTTGCCGGGTTGGTAGGCTTGCAGGTAACTTAAATAAAGTCGCACCTATTGCGCCTTTATCTCTAATGTCAGTAAATTATTGCTTAGTTAAGATCCCCAAATCACATTAAACTAAACCTTTGCATTAATATAGTTCAAAAACTCGTTTTTATAATGACCTTCTTTAAATTTTCCAGTAAAATGGGCTGTTCCTGTCTTACTATTTGTATCGCCTACACCTCTTGAAGAAACACAAAGATGTGTAGCATCCAATACAACTCCAACGTGTTCTGTTTTCAATGCTTTCCTCATTTCGTTGGCTATCTGTATGGTTAATCTTTCCTGTACCTGAGGTCTTTTTGCATAATACTGAACGATCCTGTTGATTTTTGAAAGGCCAATAACTTTACCACTTGAAATATATGCTACGTGTGCTTTACCTATTATTGGAACAAAATGGTGCTCACAGCTGGAGTAAAATGTTATGTCTTTTTCCACCAGCATCTCACGGTATTTGTATTTGTTTTCAAATAACCTAGCCACTGGTTTGTTTGCAGGGTTTAAGCCACTGAATATTTCTTTAACATACATTTTCGCGACCCTTGCTGGTGTTCCTTTGAGGCTGTCGTCGTTTAGGTCTAGTCCTAGAATATGCATGATCTCTTTAAAATGCTTTTGTATAAGCTCAATCTTAGTTTTATCATCCATGTCAAAAGCATCTGGCCTAAGAGGTGTTTCTAAGGTAGCATTATACATGGCATCATTATAATCTTCTATTTCTTCCATAGGATCATGCTGGATATTCGACATAGTTTCTTTCAGTTTCGTATAAAATTACTTTAAGGTCAAAATTGGAATGAATTTTTTCCCTTAGGATATTGTAAATAACTACAGCAATATTTTCCGCAGTTGGGTTAAGTTCTTTAAACTCTTTTGTGTCAAGGTTTAAATTTTTATGGTCAAACTTTCTTATTACATGTTCCCTTATCAGGTCTTTTAGGACCTTAAGGTCAAAAACATAACCCGTTTTTTCATCCCTTTCACCAATTAGCTTTATTACCAATTCATAATTATGACCATGATAATTTGGGTTGTTGCATTTGCCAAATATTTTATTATTTTTTTCCTCGTCCCATTCCGGGTTGAATAAGCGGTGAGCGGCGTTAAAGTGCTCTTTCCTGTATACTGCAGTTTTCATATAGCCTTAAAACAAGCGATATTTTAATAAGTTTCATTTTATACAAATGTAAACCTTTAATTTAAGAGAAGGAGAATCTTGTCTGAAGAATTAATATTGGGTGGTTTTAAAAGCCTGATGCCGCTGAACAGCAATTCAGCTTAAAAATAAAGTAGTTGAAAAATAAAGCTTTAGAAAGCCAGGGAAATCGCCTTTAAAACTTTACGATTTTATTGTGTTTTTAGAACGTATAGTGTTATATTTGACATTTCAAATCAATTGAATAAGGTCAAAAAAAATGACCTGTTCAAACCCGAAGAACCCTAAAAATGTGCCTCAAAGAAATTTATAAATGAACAATGTGAGCCAAATCCCAGGACGTATTACGGTATTTCGAAATTAAGAGGGGAGGACCATATTAAGAGGTTGCTGAACAAAAGGGACACTTATATAATAAGGTGCGGAAAAGTATATGGGTACAATAAAAGCATGAGGTTTGACTCTGTTGTTAACAAATTTATATTTGATGCAAACTTTAACAATAGGATTTCCATACACGGTAAAGACAAACAGCATAGGGCATTTATTCAGGTAAGCCTACTTGCTGATATCCTTAGTCAAATGTTATACAATAATGTACCATCAGGTATTTATAATGTTTTTGATAAAAACATGCAGGTTTTGGATATAGTGGAAACCCTCAAAGACATCTACACCAACTTAGAATATATTTTTATCAATCAGCACCTGGATATTCGGGAGTTAAACGTCGTTCCGGTTTAAGAGCTTTATAGATATATAAAGTTAAACCCTTCAAACAATTTTAAAGAAGATATCCTGGATTTTAAAAGCCAACTGGCATTCTAAAAAAAGAGCGCAAAATGCGCTCTTTTAAATATATTTAGACTAGCAATGGATTAGCAATATTCATTAAAAACATTTACCATATGATTGGCAATCATTTCTGCTGATCTGCCCTCTATGTGGTGCCTCTCTACAAAATGTACCAGCTCGCCATCTTTAAATAAAGCTACGGCAGGTGATGATGGAGGATAAGGCAGGGTATATTCCCTTGTTTTTGCTACTGCTTGTTGATCTACTCCTGCAAAAACGGTAGCCAAAGTATCGGGCCTTTTACTGCTTCTTGCAAGCCCAAGTTTAACACCAGGCCTTGCTGCACCTGCAGCACATCCGCAAACTGAGTTTACTACTATTAAAGTTGTTCCTTTATGATCTGCTAAATGATTGTCTACTTCTTCGGCTGATTTGAATTCGATAAAACCAGCAGAAGTTAAATCTGCCCGCATTGGAGCCACTAATTGTTCTGGATACATACTATTTTTATTTATTGCTTGTTAATAACATTATTTATAAAAACCCTAATTCATATTTTGCCGCTTCCGACATCATTTCATGTGAATAAGGTGGATCAAAGGTTAGCTCTACTTTTACGTCATTTACTCCTTCAATTGCCTTTATTTTTTGTTCTACTTCATTTGGGATTGCTTCTGCAGAAGGACATGCAGGCGATGTCAAAGTCATGAGAATAAAGACATTGTTTACAGGGAAAATATTAATTTCATAAATTAAGCCCAGCTCATGAACGTCTACTGGGATCTCCGGATCATAAACCGTTTTTATTGCTTCCAGGACTTTATCCCTTAGCGTTTCACCGTTTCCTTCTTCTATGCTCATCTCCTTATTCTTTATTGTGTTTATGATTTATAACCAAAACTAAGCTATTGCTTACGCTTCACTTTCAATTTTGCTTTTATAGGCCAATGCATAAAGTTTCATTTGCTTTATCATTGAGGAAAATCCATTTGAACGTTGTGAACCTATAAGCTGCCCCATCCCAATTTTATCTATAAAATAAAGGTCGGCTTTAAGTATTTCATCCAATTTCTGATTGGAAAGTACCCTGATCAACAAGCTTATAAGTCCCTTGGTGATTTCTGTATTACTATCCGCCATAAAACTCAAACTGTCTCCTTGAAGATCTGTTGTCAACCAAACTTTAGATTGACAACCTTTTATGATATTTTCTGGTGTTTTAGATTTATCATCAAGTGGAGGAAGCTTGTTCCCCAGCTCCATAATATAAAAGATCGTGCTTTCCCTGTCATCACCAAGGATTCCAAATTCCTCAATAATCTCATCCTGCACGGTATTAATAGATGGTTTTGACATAAATCTCCTATAATTTTCACTTCATCATTTTTGCAATTCGCTCTACACCTACTACAAGTGATTCAATTTCTTGTTTGGTATTATAAACAGAGAATGATGCCCTTGCAGTTCCTTCTATTTTATATAATTCCATTAATGGCTGGGTGCAGTGGTGCCCTGTGCGTATTGCAATGCCCCGGGCATCAAGCATCATCCCAATATCGAATGGGTGCACTTTATTGAGCAGAAAAGAAACAACACTAATTTTTTCTTTAGCTGTACCAACAGGTTTAAATCCAGGTATTACAGACAATAAAGTATTGGCATGTTCCAGCAGCTCATTTTCATGTGCAGCTATTTTTGCCTTGCCTAAATTGCTTACATAATCCATGGCATATTTTAAGGCCGCAATATCACCGATATTTGGAGTACCTGCCTCAAATTTATAGGGAAGTTCGTTATAAGTGCTTTTCTTGAAAGTTACCTCTTTAATCATTTCACCACCTCCCTGGTAAGGCGGCATTGCCTCAAGGAGCGCTCTTTTGGCATATAATATGCCAGTACCAGTAGGCCCATAAAGTTTATGGCCTGAAAATACATAAAAATCGCAATCCAGTGCCTGTACATCTATTTCAAGGTGCGAAACTGCCTGTGCACCATCTAGTAATACCACAGCACCATATTGATGTGCGGCATCAACAATATTTTTTACAGGATTGATTGTCCCCAAGGAATTGGATACATGTACTATGGAAACAATTTTAGTTTTCGGGGAAAGCAGCTTTTCATATTCATGAAAAATTATTTCCCCGGCATCGTTTATTGGAATTACTTTTAATTCTGCACCTTTTTCTTCACATATTAATTGCCAAGGAACAATATTTGAATGATGTTCCATGGATGAAATGATAACTTCATCGCCAAGTTTTAAAAACTTCCTTCCGTATGAGCTGGCTACAAGGTTAATGCCCTCAGTTACACCTTTGGTGAAAATTATTTCTTCTACCTCAGCTGCATTAATAAATTCCTGTGCAGTTTTTCTTGTTGCCTCAAAGGCAGCGGTAGCTTTTTCGGCTAAGGTATGTACGCCTCTGTGGATATTGGCATTATACCCTTCATAATAATTTGAAACAGCATCAATGACTACCTGTGGTTTTTGTGTGGTAGCGGCATTGTCAAAATATATCAAGGGCCGGCCATTTACTTCCTGGTGCAAAATTGGAAAATCTTTTCTTACGTTTTCAACGTTGATTTTTTGCATTATACTTGGTCGCCCTTGTTTGGTAAACTGGTCCATATTTAAAAATCCTTTCTTAATCTTTCAGAAATAATCTGGTCAAGATAATTTTTCAATCCTTCCAATTTTACATTTTCAAAAACATCTGTAGCAAAGGCATAAAGCAACATAGACCTTGCGCTTTCAAGGCTTAAGCCTCTTGACCTTAAATAAAACAATTGTTCGTCATCTATCTCACCTGTTGTGGCACCGTGTGAACATTTTACGTCATCTGCCCATATTTCAAGCTGCGGCTTTGTGTTGATGATGGCATCGTTTGAAAGCAATATATTCCTGTTGGATTGAAATGCATTGGTCTTTTGAGCAATCTGCCTTACATAGATTTTCCCATTGAAAACTGCAGTAGCTTTCCCATCAATTATGCCTTTATAAAGTTCATTGCTCACACAATTGGGTTTTTTATGATCAACCATTGTATGGTTATCTACATGCTGCTTGCCATTCAACAAATACAAACCATACATATTTGCTTCAGCATATTCACCATCGATTTCTATATTTAAATTGTTCCTTACAATCGCCCCTCCAAAAGTAACTGTGTTTGAAGTAAAAATAGATTTTTCTGTCTGATAAGCTTGTGTGGTGCCAACATGGTAAGCTTTGTCACTTTCATTATTGATTTTAGTGTACTTAACCTTTGAGTTTTTTTCAAGTACAATCTCTGTCACAATGTTTACAAAGCTGGGATCAGGGCCAAAAGAATGAAATGATTCAATAAAATTGACTTCACTATTTGCACCAACCAAAAACAAGTTGCGTGGCTGGATTACTGCTTTATGGGCAATGGAAGTATCGTTTATAAAGTAAAGGGACACAGGAGCTGAAACTACTGTCTTGCCCGGAACAATAATCACTGTACCATTATCTGCAAAGGCAGTATTTAAGGCGGTGAAAGCATCTTTTTCATATGATGCATAGTGTGCAAAATGACTGGTGAGCAACTGAGGGTATTTTTGCTGCACATCCGAAAACGTCATGAACGTAAGTTCATCTTCAGGGCTTATTACTTTTGAATGCTCTTTTGAGAAATGTCCATTAATGAAAACGAGGATGTTTGAGTGTAGATTTTTTAAATATACACTTTCAATCTCTTGGTCAGTAAGGGTTGTTTCGCGAGGAACAGCATTAAAGTTAAAGCTCTTTTGAAGTACCTTGCTGATGGATGTATACTTATATTCCTCGTTCTTTATGGTAGGAAGGCCTAATTTTTCAAAAGACTTAATTGATTCCTGCCTTACAGTATATAAAGCATTTTCATTATTGTCAGAATTCCTTTGTTCGAAATTTGAAAAAGCTGTTAATATTTCCGTATGGATATTTGTATCGCCAATAATTGGGCTCATAATTTATTGTCTTAAAAAAATTTAAAGAATGGATTATAATGAAGAAGCAGCGTTTACTTCTTCCTTTATCCAATCATAACCTTTTTCTTCCAGCTCCAAGGCAAGCTCTTTACTACCGGATTTTACAATTTTGCCATTATATAGCACATGCACGTAGTCAGGTATAATATAATCCAGTAACCTTTGATAATGTGTAACAACGATGGTCGCGTTTTCAGGTGTTTTTAATTTGTTCACACCATTGGCAACGATCCTTAGGGCATCAATATCAAGCCCAGAATCTGTTTCGTCCAATATTGCTAATTTGGGTGCCAACATAGCCATTTGGAAAATTTCATTACGCTTTTTTTCTCCTCCCGAAAAACCTTCGTTCAAGGACCTGCTCAATAAGGACTGGCTGATTTCCACCAACTGCATTTTTTCCTTCATCAAAGTAAGGAATGAAACTGCGTCTAAGGGACTTTGTCCTCTGTGGTGCCTGATTTGGTTTAGGGCAGTTTTTAAAAAATTGGTTGAGCTTACCCCGGGGATCTCAACAGGATATTGGAATGCAAGAAAAATGCCTTCCCGTGCCCGGTTCTCAGGGGCAAGGTCTAAAATATCTTTGCCCAAAAAGGTTATACTTCCCTCTGTAACCTCATATTCTTCCCTGCCAGCAAGCACCGAGGCTAGCGTGCTTTTTCCAGATCCATTCGGGCCCATTATTGCATGAACTTCCCCAGCTTTCACCTCGAGGTCAATACCATTTAAAATCTGTAAACCTTCAATCGAGGCTTTTAAATTTTTAATACTTAACATTTATGAATAAAATTTTTAATTATGTACAAATCTTGATGTTCCTGGATAGATCTTCTATTGAGGGGCATTACTATAATTAATAATCAGCAAAGCTTAAAAAAAATCAAGTTTAAGGCTAAAAGTGAATCAAACTTGACCTGACTTTTATTCCTTAAACTTAAAAACAATCAGATATTTTTAACCTACACTTCCCTCTAATGTTAAAGCCAACAATTTTTGGGCTTCAACAGCGAACTCCATCGGCAATTGATTAAGGACTTCCTTGCAATAACCATTTACAATCAACGCAACTGCACTCTCAGAATCAATGCCTCTTTGGTTGCAATAGAATATCTGATCCTCACCAATTTTAGATGTAGTAGCTTCGTGTTCAACCTTGGCAGATTTATTTTCTATTTCAATATATGGGAAAGTATGCGCACCACATTTA
>JALZND010000008.1 GCA_030857845.1 Bacteroidota bacterium
ACATGAATTTCCCAAATATGTGCAATGGGGCAAACCTTTCATTCACAAAAAAATCTTTTTTGGCAGTTAAGGGCTATGAAGGCAATACCCACATACCTTCAGGTGATGACGAATTTTTAATGCATAAAATATATAACAAATACCCTGGTAAAGTCTACTTCTTAAAATCAGAAAATTTTATTGTTACCACCAAAGCCAAAGACGACCTCAAATCTTTATTTTACCAAAGGAGAAGGTGGGCTGGTAAATGGAAGTTGTACAGCGATTTTAAAATCAGCTTGTTTGCCGCATTTTATTTTTTGTTCAACCTGGTATTTTTCGCTTCTTTTTTGATGATGATTTTTGGTGAATATCATTTTTCAATGTTCTTGGTACAATTTGTGGCCAGATTGGTGGTAGATTTTGTTTTTTTAAGGTCTATTATGAAATTTTTAAAGCAGCCATTTTCTGTTCCTTTGTTCATTGTTGCTGAAATAATTTACCCGTTTTATATCTTGATCTTGGGAATAGCATCCAACTTTGGAAATTATGAATGGAAAGGCAGGAAAATTAAATAAAGATGACAGACATTGAATTTGAAATATTGGATGAGCTTTATTTTGTGGTTTCGTTTAAAGTATTAGTGGATAATATTTCAATAGAAGAAGAAAAACTTGTACCACATTTAAGGAACTTAATAAATAAAGGATGGGTACGGTGCTTTTTAAATATAGCAGGCGATGAACCTACCGACATTTCAGGCTTCGATAAACAATATATGAAATATTATTATCTTGCATCCAAAGAAGGCTTAAAAGCCCATAATAGTCTATAATCAATAATTGGCTACAAAAATAAAAATTTTATAGAAGCTTTATGATGGTTCTGGAAACCTAAAACAGGATTTTAGATGTATTAACTTATGGAAACAAAAAATTTGCGCAATAAATTTGATTTAAAGGAGCTGGAACTTAATTCGCTCCTTGAAATTACACAGGCTATTAACAATAACCTTCCAGAAGAATCATTGTATAAAATATATCATTTTACTCTAAGGGCAACACTAAATATTAAAAAACTTGCATTATTTGTACTTGATGAACTTTGGAATTGTAAGGTAAATTTTGGTACAAAAACGGATTTTGTTGGTGTGCCGTTAGATTGTAATTTTTTTGATATTAAGGATATTAAAAAATTGGATTTTAAAAATAAGGAAAGCTTGTTTTCTGAGTTTGATACCATAATTCCGGTAACTCATAAAGAGAATATTCTGGCTTTTGTATTTTTAGGCTCCACAAAAAATGCATCCGATATATATGAAGGAGAGCCTAATACCACTTTTTTGCAGGCTTTGAGTAATATTATCCTGGTGGCAATTGAAAATAAGAAATTGGCAAGAAGGCAATTGATGCAAGAAGCCATGAAAAAAGAGCTTGAAATTGCATGGCATGTTCAGCAATATCTTTTCCCAAAAAACCTTCCATATACAGACATTTTGAAAATTGACGCCGTCTATCTGCCCCACCATCAAGTAGGAGGTGACTATTACGATTTCCTGCCTATTAGTGATAACAGGTTTTTATTGTGTATTGCTGATGTATCAGGGAAAGGAGTGCCGGCCGCTATCCTTATGTCTAACTTTCAAGCCTCCCTAAGAACTTTGGTCCGAAAGACAACTAATTTAAAGGAAATAGTTGAAGATTTAAATTATCAGATCTTGCAGAACGCAAATGGGGAAAACTTTATAACATTTTTTGTGGCAATTTATGACAGGGCAAACCTCAGGATGGATTACGTAAACGCCGGCCATAACCCTCCGGTTTTGATGACCAAAAATGATGGGTACCAGCTATTATCATTGGGCACTACAATTTTGGGTTCTTTTCACCCCCTTCCTTTTTTAAATGAAGGAAAGATAGAAAACCTAAAGGAGTTTTTATTTTTTTCATATACAGACGGATTGCCTGAAACTTTTAATGATGTGGATGAGCCATTTGGCATAGAACGATTGCAGGAGTTCCTTGTCAAGCACAGCAATGAAGACCTGAAAATCATTAATAAGAACATTTTAAAGGAGCTGGATGAATTTAAAGGCTCCATCACTTTTGGGGACGATATTACCATTCTTAGTTGCAGGGTTGAAGAAATGCAACATTTAACATAATAAAGTGATGGTTTAATATCGAAGCATAGTAGAGATAAATAAAAAGGCTGCATTATAGCTTTTACCTTAAAATGAAAAGGAAAATCCAGTTTAGAGTTTCTATTTATTTGAATTTATTTTTTTACTTGTGTCCATCGATCAAACCTTAAACTTTTATTTTAACCATCGCAATGTATTTTCATAAAACCCCCTTTTTATTGAAG
Organism: Bacteroidota bacterium; assembly: GCA_030857845.1. GTDB lineage: Bacteria > Bacteroidota > Bacteroidia > Cytophagales > Cyclobacteriaceae > JALZND01. The sequence goes on from JALZND010000008.1 coordinate 2,347, forward strand.
TTGCTTTATCCAGGACTTATCTGGGAAAAGTCAAAAGGAGCTGAGAAATCTTTGTACCTGACATTTGATGATGGACCTATTCCTGGCGTAACGGAATTTATATTAGATGTGTTAAATGACTATAATGCCAAAGCTACTTTTTTTTGTGTAGGGGAAAATATGGTAAAGCACCCTGCCATTCTTGAGAAAGCAATTAAGGCTGAACATTCTATAGGCAACCACACTTTTCATCACCTCAATGGATGGAAAACCCCTGATAAAGAATATTTAAAAGATGTAGCAGATTGCGATAGCATTTTAGATAATTTCCTTGGAAAAGACCGGGTCCAGCTTTTTCGGCCTCCATATGGCAGAATGAAAAGAAGCCAGTTTGGCAAATTAAATTATGAGCATAATATAATAATGTGGGACGTACTTTCCGGGGATTTTGACCAAGAGCTCAGCCCTGAAGATTGTCTTGCTAAATCAATTCAATATACCAAAAGTGGGAGTATCATCGTATTTCATGATAGTAATAAGGCAAAAATGAATATGCACCATGCTTTCCCTGGTTTTATCGATCATTTTTCGAAGCAAAATTTTATTTTTTCAGCTTTGTGAACCTATTCTAGAAAATTTTATTTTAATTAACGACTACCAATGACCTATTACCCATAACCTAATACCGCCTAAATGAAATTGATCGAAACACATGCACATATTTATTCCAAAGAATATAAGGACGATTTAGGTTTTATTATTGAAAGAAGTATTGAAAATTCTGTAGATAAAATATACATGCCAAATATTGATCATGCTTCAATAGACGATATGTTGGAACTTGAAAGTAAATATCCGGAGTATTGTATACCGATGATGGGCCTTCATCCCTGCTCTGTTAAAAAAAATTTTGAAAAAGAACTTTATTTAGTAGAAGACTGGTTAAAAAAGCGGAAGTTTGCAGCAATAGGGGAAACAGGTACTGATTTATATTGGGACAAAACCCTTTTTCCATATCAACAAGAAGCATTTAAGATTCAGTTGGCTTTGGCAAAGGAATATAAGGTCCCTATTGTAATCCATTGCCGGGATTCTTTTAAGGAAACCATAGAGTTGGTTGAATCTGAGGCAAGTGATGATCTTACAGGTGTTTTTCATTGTTTTACAGGGTCTATTGAGGAGGCGCAAAGGGTTATAAATGCAGGTTTCTTCCTTGGCATTGGAGGTGTTGCTACTTTTAAAAATGGTGGATTGGACAAGGTGTTGCCCGAGCTTGGGCTTGAAAGCCTGATCCTTGAAACAGACAGCCCATACCTTGCCCCGGTGCCATACAGAGGAAAAAGGAATGAGCCTTCTTATATAACAATAGTGGCAGAAAGAGTTGCACAATTATGTAAAAAAGATGTAGAGGAAGTTGCCTTCATTACTACTGAAAATTCCATTAAAATATTTTCCGGTGCAGATGAATTATAGAATTGTAAATATCAATACAAAAGCTTCCCAAAAAAGCTCTTCTTCAATTTTGATAATTTATACAGGCGGAACCATTGGGATGATCACCGATGCTTCAGGATCCCTTATATCCTTTAATTTTCGGGAAATAATGGAAAAAATTCCTTCATTGAGTAGCTTTAAGATGAAGCTAACAGTGATATCTTTTCCAAAACCCATAGATTCTTCCGATATTAAACCTTCGCACTGGATAGATATTGGTTATATTATATATGAAAACTATAATCAATATGATGGTTTTGTGGTGCTTCATGGTACCGATACTATGGCTTATAGTGCTTCAGCATTAAGTTTTATACTAGAGGGCTTAAATAAACCTGTTATTTTTACTGGCGCGCAACTTCCTATTGGGGCACGCCGTACAGATGCCAGGGAAAACCTTATTACAGCCTTAGAAATTGCATCTTCCATGTTGTCAGGAAAACCTATAGTATCGGAGGTTTGTATATTTTTTGGAAATTTATTGCTGCGGGGCAATAGGTCAAAAAAAGTCCAGAGCGTTCAGTTTAGTGCTTTCGAATCAGAAAATTATCCTCCACTTGCAGAGGCGGGCATCCATATAGATTACAATTGGCCGGCATTGCTAAAAAAGGATGACCAGGAACTTAAGTTCCATAAAGAAATAAACACAGACGTAATTATATTAAAACTTTTCCCTGGCATAAACCAAACAGTGGTTGAAAGCATCCTGAATATAAAAAACTTAAAGGGCGTAATTTTAGAAACCTTTGGTTCAGGAAATGCCACCTCAGAAGGTTGGTTTTTGAAGAGCCTTGAAGAAGCAATAAAAAAAGATGTAATTATATTCAATGTATCGCAATGCAATGGCGGAAGGGTGGTACAAGGGAAATATGAGACCAGTAGAATTCTAAAAAATATTGGGGTTTTGAGTGGAAGTGACATCACATCTGAGGCTGCCATTGCAAAGATGATGCACCTGATTGGAGTGGAAGATTCTGTTAAAAATATAAAAAAACGTTTGATTTTGCCATTATCTGGTGAAATGTCCTAAAGAAATTACCAATTAAAGTTTTTTAATTTCTTGCAAAAAGCGATTTTTATTGATTTATTTGTGGCTATTACTATAAATATATTACATTAGGGAAGTCATTTTAGAGAGAGGTGACCGAGTGGTTGAAGGTGCTCGCCTGGAAAGTGAGTATACCCCAAAAGGGTATCGGGGGTTCGAATCCCTTCCTCTCTGCAAATATTCCTTGAATATTAAATTTTTATTAATAAACGCTTACTTTTTATATTTAACGCTTACTTTTAATCAAAAAAAACTAAATTTTTATCTGTTCAACCTTTATTTGTAGAAATACTAAAATCAAACTATGAAAAAGTTATTTGCTTATTTAATGCTTACTGGAGTTTTAACCTTTGGTTATTCTACCAAGTCTTTTGCTCAAACAAGTGCAGGTGCTGAAACACAAGCTGATGTTGCACAAGAAGATACCGCTGCTGCTGCACAAGCTCCGCCAGCTACTCCCCCTGCGCAATCTACCCCAGCAGCTTCTGACGATGAGTTGGTGGCCGAAGACAATAGAAACTTCCACCAAACTGTTAAAGACAGATTTGTTGAAGGAAATGTTACCTTCATGACCCCGGTATTGATTTGTTTGATCTTAGGTTTGGCAATAGCTATTGAAAGGATTATTACATTGAATTTAGCTACTACAAATACTAAAAAGTTATTGTTGAACGTAGAAGATGCCCTAGCAACTGGCGGCGTCGAAGCAGCAAAAGATGTAACTAAGTCTACTAAAGGCCCTGTTGCTTCTATATTTACCCAAGGCCTGATCAGGTCTACTGAGGGTATCGATATGGTTGAAAAATCTATCATTGCTTATGGTTCCGTTGAAATGGGAAGATTGGAAAGAGGTTTGGTTTATCTTTCCCTATTTATTTCACTAGCACCAATGTTAGGTTTCATGGGTACGGTAATTGGTATGATTGATGCATTTGACTCTATTGAAGCTGCAGGTGACGTTTCTCCTTCTCTTGTTGCGGGAGGTATTAAAGTAGCTTTATTGACAACAGTTGCAGGTTTAATTACTGCGATTATCTTACAATTATTTTACAATTATCTTGTTTCTAAAATAGATTCATTGGTAAATAAAATGGAGGATGCATCTATAGCATTAGTAGATATTCTTGTGAAACACAACCTTACTGCAAGAACGGTTTAGATAATTATAAAAACTTAAATAATCCAAAATGTTAATAGATATTGCTCTTTATTTAACCTATGGCTTGATTATAATCGCTGCTTTGGGAGCCATAATACTTCCATTGATCAATTCATTGGGAGACCCTGGATCTTTAATTAAAACAGGGGCAGGTATAGGTGCATTGCTCGTTATATTTTTCATATCCTATGCCATTGCTGGTAACGAGGTAATGCCTTTTTATGCAAAAGGGGGTGTAGGTCCTGAACTATCAAAATGGGTAGGCGCCGCTTTAATAACCATGTACGTTTTATTCGTGATTGCTGTAGTAAGTATTTTAGTTACAGAAGTTTCCAAATTATTTAGATAAACTAAAATGGCAAGAAGTAGAAATAGGGGAAAGGCAGAAGTAAATGCTGGGTCTATGGCAGACATAGCATTCTTGCTCCTGATATTTTTCCTCGTTACAACCACAATTGATGCAGAAAGGGGAATTACCCTTCTTTTGCCTCCTAAACCTGATCCAAACCAGCCACCACCAGATGTTAAAGCGAATGAAAGGAATATCTTTAAGGTTCTTGTAAACTCACAAGATAGGCTTCTTGTGGAAGACGAGCCAATGGAAGATGTTAGCAGGATCAGACCAATGGTAAAAGAATTTATCCTTAACAATGGACGAAACCCTTTATCGTCGGACAGTCCTGAGAAAGCCGTTGTATCGTTTAAAACTAACAGGGGCACAAGCTATAATGTATATATTGCAATTTTGGATGAGCTCAAGGGAGCTTACTATGAAATTTATGCAGAGCGGGCAGGTGTGACTCCAGAACAATACAGGGCACTGGATGAAAGTAAACCCAAGGAGCGGGAATTGTTAAGAAGAGGTAAGGAAGGCATTCCGATGCAGATTTCCATCGCAGAGCCTACCCGGTAAATGACATGGTTGCCATGTGCATGGATTTGTCAAATAATATTTATATATTATATTGATCTATCTAAAACTTCATGTATATGGCAACTTTTAAAAAAAACAGAGAAGGAAAAGAAGTCAATACAAGTTCAACCGCTGATATTGCGTTTTTACTTTTGATCATTTTTCTTGTTACAACTACTATTGAAGCGGAAAAGGGAATTACCCTAATATTGCCTTCCGATATAAAAGTAGAAACACCGGTTCCTGTAAATGAAAGAAATCTTTTTAAAGTCCATTTGAATTCACTGGACAGGTTACTAGTAAGAGAGGAACAGCTGAATGAAATAAGCATAATCACACCAATGTTGAAGGAGTTTATCCTAAATAAAGGCAAAGATCCCAGCTTATCAGTAAGTCCTAAAGACGCTGTAATTTCTTTTAAAACAAATAGTGGTACTAGCTATCAAGCATATATAGCAGTATTGGATCAGCTAAAAGATGCCTAATATGAAATATATGCTGAAAGGGTAGGAATAACCCCGCAGGAATATAGATCGTTAGATGAAAAAAAACCAAAAGATAAAGCATTGCTAATCCTTGGTAATCAAGGAATACCGATGAATATTTCGATTGCAGAACCTTCTAATTAACTATTAAACTATTAGATATGTCAAAATTCAAGAAAAAATCCAATGCCAGCCAGGAAATTCCGACTGCCGCATTACCTGATATCATCTTTATGTTGCTTTTCTTCTTTATGGTTACTACCGTGTTGAGAAAGTCTGATTTGCTTGTAGAACAAAAAATCCCTCTGGCAGAGCAGCTTCAAAAAATTCAGAGAAAATCATTGGTAAGCCATATATATGTTGGTAAGCCCAAAAGAACTGAAGTTTTTGGTTCAGAACCCAGGATACAGGTAAATGATGTTTTGGTTCAGCCAAAAGATATTCCTAATTTCGTTGAAGAAGAAAGAAGTAAGCTTGCAGAAGCAGAAAGAGAGCAAATGACCATGTCGCTCAAGGTTGATGAAGAAGCAAAAATGGGAATTATATCAGATGTGCAGCAGCAGCTAAAAGAAGTAAATGCCCGAAGGATACTTTATGCTACCATGCCACGGCCAGCGGATCAATAAATATCTTTATAATAAAACAAAAAGGTCTTCCATTCAGAAGGCCTTTTTGTTTTTATTTCAATCAAGTTTATATTTATCAGTAATACTTTTTCATTAAAGCTCCTTACACACTAATTAATTAGAATTGATAGTATTTAGGACGATATTAAAGATTGTAATGTAGCATTTTAACAACTTAAAAATTATGATCGACCTGCAAGCTTATCTATGGAGTTAAATAACAAAAAAGTTATTAATGCGTGGGGGATGTATGATTGGGCCAATTCGGTTTATAACCTTGTTATTACTTCAACTATTTTCCCTGTTTATTATAATAGTGTTACCAAGGCAATAAGTAATAATGACATCATTTCTTTTTTTGGTTTTGAAATAACCAATACAGTCCTTTATTCCTATTCATTATCCTTCTCTTTTCTATTAATAGCTTTATTATCACCCTTACTTTCAGGTATTGCAGATTATAGTGGCAAGAAAAAGCAATTTATGATGTTTTTCACCTATCTAGGAGGGGTATCATGTATATCATTGTTCTTTTTTAAGGGAGAAAATGTTGAATTCGGCATAATTTGTAGCGTTTTGGCAAGTATTGGCTATTCTGGAGCATTGGTATTTTATAATGCTTTTTTGCCCGAAATAGCATCCAATGAAAAAGCTGACATAGTCAGTGCCAGAGGTTATGCAATGGGGTATATTGGAAGCGTAATACTCCTTATAATAAACTTAGTGATGTTAAGCAAACCATCCATGTTTGGATTTTCGGATGAAGGTCAAGCTGCCAGGGCATCTTTTATAATGGTAGGGGTTTGGTGGATTGGTTTTGCCCAGATCCCTTTTTATTTTTTACCTGAGAACATTTACCGCAAAAATCCCAAAGGGCAATATATCAAAAAAGGTTATCAAGAATTGAAAAAAGTATGGCATAGCCTTAAGGAATTAAAAGTATTGCAAAGGTTCCTGATTTCATTTTTCTTCTATAGCACCGGAGTCCAAACCATTATGTTGATGGCAGCCACTTTTGGGAATATTGAGCTTAATTTGCCAGGCGATCAGCTAATTTTAATCGTTCTCATCATACAAGTAGTAGCTATTTTTGGTTCATATTTCTTTGCAAAACTTTCTCAGCTTCGCGGAAATATTTTTTCATTGTCGGTATTGGTATTTGTTTGGATATTAATATGTATTGCGGCATATTTTATTCAAAATGTTTACCAATTCTTTGCACTGGCTTTTATAGTAGGTTTGGTAATGGGCGGTATACAGGCTCTTTCAAGATCTACCTATTCCAAAATTATACCTGACAATGCAATTGCACATGCTTCTTACTTTAGTTTTTATGATGTATTGGAGAAATTTTCAATTGTATTGGGTACTTTTTCATATGGCTTAATTCAGCAGCTCACAGGCAGTATGAGGACTAGCCCTTTGTTCCTGGCCTTGTTTTTCGTGGCAGGTATGTGTTTTTTGTTCCTGGTGAAAATCCCTAAGTCACAGGACCAGGTCAAGATCAATGCTTAGAAATTTATGGAAATTTATTTCCAAAAATAATTTAGTGGCAATATTTGAAGATTATTAAAAAAAAACTCCTAAAACCTAAGGTGTTTTACGGACTCCCCTGAATTTATTAATTCCTTTAAAGAGTCAATTCCAATTTCAAGGTGCTTGATCACATGTTCATGGGTTACTAATTTGTCGCTTTCTTCTGTTTTTACACCTTCCGGGAACATTGGATTGTCGGATACCAATAGCAATGCACCATGGGGTATCTCATTGACAAAACCTACCACAAATAATGTGGCAGTTTCCATATCGATTCCCATGGCCCTAATCTGTTTTAAATACCTTTTAAAAGATTCATCATGTTCCCAAACCCTTCGGTTTGTTGTATATATTGTGCCGGTCCAATAGTCCAACTTATGTTTGATGATCATAGAAGAAACAGCCTTTTGAAGCCTGAAAGAAGGTAAAGCCGGTATTTCTGAAGGAAGGTAGTCATCACTTGTACCTTCGCCTCTAATTGCCGCTATGGGTAGGATTAAGTCACCCACCTGTGTTTTCTTTTTTAAGCCACCACATTTGCCAAGAAATAAAACTGCTTTTGGTTTGATTGCAGACAGCAAGTCCATAACAGTAGCAGCCATTGGGCTTCCCATTCCAAAATTAACTATAGTTATATTGTTTGCTGTCGCGGTTTGCATTGGTTTAAGATGGCCCTTGATCTCAACCTTATATTTTTCAGCAAATATTTCAACATAATTGATAAAATTGGTGAGCAGGATGTATTCGCCAAATTCATCCAGCGGTGTTCCTGTATATCTTGGCAACCAATTTTCAACTATTGCACTTTTTGTTTTCATATATCCCAATTTGTTGAAATTTATTTCTCATTCCAAGTTTTATTCAAATTTTGGTTCTTCATTTTTCCTTCATCTGCTTTGCAAAAATAAGTAATTCATTTTTGCTGCCTTATCAATCTTCTCGGTAGCCTATACATGTGGATAAGAAAAATAACCAAAAATTTGCTTTACATTTGAAAGCATGACAGATCTAAACTTACCGTCTTTTGAAGCCATTCTTCGAAGGCAAGGTGATAAATATGAAATTTTTGATCCGGTAAGGAAGAAATATATAATTCTTACACCAGAAGAATGGGTTCGCCAGCATTTTGTTAATTACCTGGTAAACTATATGAATTACCCCAAATCTTTGATAAAATTGGAGGGAGGGCTAAAATACAATTCACTTGCAAAGAGAAGTGATATAGTAGTGTATGACAGAAAAGGGATTCCCTTTATGTTGGTTGAGTGTAAGTCAAAAGATGTGAAGCTTACCCAAAAAGTAGTTGAGCAAATATCAGTATACAATAAAAAAATTTCAGCACCTTACCAGGTAATCACAAACGGCCTGATACATTTTTGTTTCAAAATGGATAATGTAAAAAATAGCTTTATTTTTTTAGAGGGCCTTCCTGATTTTGAATGTTAGTTAAGGACGAAATGTTTTAATGATTAAAATAAGGAGCAGGAATGAAATAGCAATAAAGTAAAAATTCACTCCTGCACCAATCATTATTATAAAAATCCTTCTACAGGTTTATAAGGCAAGTTAAAAGCATCAGCCACTCCTTTATAGACAATGTCACCTTTAATAATATTTAGGCCCATTTTTAAGTCCCAACTGCCTGCACATGCTTTTTCCCAGCCTTTATTTGCAAGTTGTATGGCATAGGGCAATGTTGCATTTGTTAAGGCAACCGTAGAAGTATAAGGAACGGCTCCAGGCATATTTGCTACACAATAATGTACCACATCGTCAATTATATAGGTAGGGTTTTCATGGGTAGTAGGCCTGCAGGTTTCAATACAACCTCCTTGATCTACAGCTACATCTACTACCACAGTGCCTGGACGCATATCTTTTAACATATCCCTGGTAATTAGATGTGGTGCTTTAGCCCCCGGAATTAGTACAGCACCAATTATAAGATCATGTGTTTTGATTAATTCACGTATATTGTATTCATGCGACATCAGCGTTTTTACATTTGCGGGCATGATGTCACTTAAGTACCTCAATCTTTGCAGGTTTACATCCAATATAGTTACTTCCGCACCCAATCCTGCTGCCATTTTTGCGGCTTGCGTGCCTACTATTCCACCTCCTAATATTAAAACCCTGCCAGGGTTTACACCTGGTACGCCGCCCAACAGAATGCCCCTTCCCTTTGCGGGTTTTTCTAAATATTTAGCACCTTGTTGTACTGCCATCCTCCCTGCAACTTCTGACATAGGGATCAGCAAAGGTAAAGAACGGTCAGCTTTTTCAACAGTTTCATAAGCAAGGCAAACAGATTTGCTCTTGATCATGGCCATTGTTAAGGGTTCATAAGATGCAAAATGGAAATAGGTAAAAAGTAATTGGCCTTCTTTTATTAGCGGGTACTCTTCTTCTATAGGCTCTTTTACTTTTATAATCATCTCAGATCTTCCATAAACCGCCTCAATTCCTAGAAGGATAGACGCACCAGCTTTTTCATATTGGGCATCGCTAAAACCACTTCCTTCACCAGCAGTAGATTGAATAAATACCCTGTGGCCATACTTTGAAAGCTCGGCAACACCTGCAGGGGTTAAAGCAACCCTGTTTTCATTATTTTTTATTTCTTTTGGGACACCAATGACCATTTTTTTTTGTTTAAATAATTATAATTTTTTAGAGGCATTTATACCAAGATACAAGTATTAAAATTGGTACAGTTTATTTGTAAAACTATTGTTGCATCACTCTAATTACAATATTTTGGTACATATATTGTTAGTAGGCTAAATAAATATACTGAATGTACAAAGAAACTAAACTACAAATAGTTCATTTCGTTATTTAAAAATATAGGTATAAAAGTATTTGCAATCCTTAAAAATATTAGTTATGAGTAAAAAAATGTTTTTTATCGGCTTATTCCTTGCATCCATTTTTGGAGGGATGATTGCCTTGGCAGGATTTAAATTTTTGGGGCCAGAAACGAGGAATTACAATTCAATTGAAGAAAGGCAAAATGTTAGGTTTTCCAGCATGCTTTCAGATACATCATTTACGGTGCCTGAAGGTTTGAATTTTATATATGCTGCCGAGCAAGTCACTCCTGGGGTAGTGCATATAAAATCATCGTATGGGAGCGGTAGTGTACCAACAGACGGGACAGCAAGGCAGCCATTTGAAGAATTTTTTCGGGAATATTTTGGCGAAAGCCCCAACCAACCAAGAGGTGGAAGAAGATCAGAAATGGCTTCTGGATCGGGGGTAATCATTTCAGATGATGGCTATATTGTCACAAACAACCATGTAATTGATAAAGCCGAAAAAATTGAAGTGACCTTAGACGATAACCGTACTTATGAAGGAAAATTAATAGGTGTGGACCCTACTACTGATTTAGCCTTATTAAAGATCAATGAAAAAAACCTAAAATTTGTGAAATATGGAAATTCCGATAGGGTACGGGTTGGCGAATGGGTACTTGCTGTAGGCAACCCATTTGAACTAACATCCACCGTAACAGCAGGGATAGTAAGTGCAAAAGCAAGGAATATTGGTATACTTCAAGATAAAAATAGGATGCAGGTGGAGTCATTTATCCAAACAGATGCAGCAGTAAACCCAGGAAATAGTGGCGGAGCTTTAGTCAATTTGAGAGGGGAGCTGATTGGTATAAATACAGCAATTTATGCACCTACCGGAGCTTTTGCGGGATATTCTTTTGCTGTACCCGTTTCGCTGGTCAGGAAAGTTATGGACGATCTTTTGGAATTTGGTGTTGTGCAGAGAGCCTTGCTTGGGGTACATATTACTGATGTAAATGCTTCAGTGGCCAAGGATAAAGGGCTTAAAGAATTGCAAGGGGTCTATGTTTTGGGGGTAAATGAAGATGGGGCAGCCGCTGATGCTGGACTGAAAGAAGGTGATGTTATTACAGAAATAAATGGCGTGAGGGTCAATACTACGGCCCAGCTTCAGGAACAAATTGCAGTACAGAGGCCTGGAAGTAAAATCAATCTTACCTTTTCAAGGGCAGGAAAAGAACAAACTGCCAGTGCAGTGTTAAAAAATGCAGCGGGTGATATAGAGGTCGTAAAAGAAAGGGCTGCTGTATCATTGGAAGGCGCTACTTTCTCCAATATCAACACAAGTTTACAAAAGAAGCTTGGGATTATCGGAGGAGTAAGGATAACAAATTTGTCTAATGGTAAGTGGAAAGATGCAGGAATTAAAGAAAACTTTATTATCACTGCCATAGACAAAACAAGTGTTAAAAATATTGACGACCTTAACCGGATATTAAAAAGTAAAAAAGGTGGAATGCTTATAGAAGGGATGTACCCAGATGGGCAGAAAGCATTTTATGGCATGGGATGGTAAATCCAGGTTATGAAAATATAAAAAAAGGTGCTTTGGCACCTTTTTTTATGCCCATTACTTTAAAAGTATAGGCTTGATTTATTTTATTTATGGGTTTTTATCATTATAAAAATTTTTATTAGCGCTAAGAAATCATAGATTTGTATACAGTCTAATGGTTGGTGAAAAAGCAATTTTACAATACCCTTTTCATTTATTGAATTTGGATAATTTAAAGATCATGAACGAAAATAATTTTAAGATCAAGGATATATTTTCTGAATTAAAAATTGAGGATTCAGGAAGTGGGGCTTCTACAGGTATGGAATGGTTCAGCACAAAGGGGCAAATCATTGAATCTTGTTCTCCCGTTGATGGAAAGCTAATAGGTTTGATTCGTGCAGCAACAGAGGAAGATTATGAAAGGATAGTTCAGGTTTCAGAAAAAGCTTTTAAAAAGTGGCGGTCGATCCCATCTCCGAAGAGGGGTGAAATAGTAAGGCAAATCGGTGATGCATTGAGGAGCAAAAAAGAAAGCCTGGGCAAACTTGTCTCTTATGAAATGGGCAAGTCATACCAGGAGGGATTGGGTGAGGTTCAGGAAATGATTGATATATGTGATTTTGCGGTAGGCTTGTCCCGAAGTATCTATGGCCTTACCATGCATTCTGAAAGGCCTATGCATAGGATGTATGAGCAATATCACCCTTTAGGACCAATTGGGATAATATCGGCATTTAATTTCCCTGTGGCTGTATGGGCTTGGAACAGTATGCTGGCCTGGGTATGTGGCGATGTTTGCATATGGAAACCTTCCGAAAAAACCCCCCTTACCGCAATTGCCTGTCAAAACATTGTAAATGAAATTTTCGCTAAAAATAATATAGGAGAGGGAGTATCAAACTTAATAATTGGCGACTATAAAATAGGCAAGTTGATGGCTAAAGATAAAAGACTGCCATTGATATCAGCCACAGGTTCAACCAGGATGGGGAAAAGTGTAGGAGAGGCTGTAGGGGCTAGGCTGGGAAGGTACTTGCTGGAATTGGGAGGGAACAATGCCATCATTATTTCCAAAAATGCTGACCTTAACATGGCGCTTATAGGTACTGTTTTTGGTGCAGTAGGCACCTCAGGTCAAAGATGCACATCTACAAGAAGGCTTATTGTTCATGAAAGTATTTATGAGACCATGAAGGAGAAATTGGCTAATGCCTATTCTCAGCTCCGTGTAGGCAATCCATTAGATGAGAATAACCATGTAGGCCCATTAATTGATAAAAAAGCGGTGGAAGATTATGAAAATGCCATCAAAAAAATAAAAGAAGAAGGAGGAAAGCCAGTGGTTGACGGAGGTGTTTTGGAAGGGGAAGCTTACTTTTCGGGTTGTTATGTAAAACCTGCCATTTATGAAGTAGAAAGTAACTTTGATATTGTTAAAGAAGAAACTTTTGCCCCAATATTGTATTTGATGAAATATAAGGACATCCGGGAAGCAATTGAAATACAAAATAACGTTCCTCAAGGACTTTCTTCGGCAATCATGACCAACAACATCCGTGAATCTGAATTGTTCTTATCGAATGCAGGTTCTGACTGCGGGATTGCCAATGTAAATATAGGTACATCCGGTGCGGAAATAGGCGGAGCTTTTGGTGGAGAAAAAGATACTGGGGGTGGCAGGGAATCAGGCTCTGACGCCTGGAAGATTTATATGAGAAGGCAGACCAATACGATCAACTATGGAGAGGTCCTTCCATTGGCACAGGGGATAAAATTTGATTTATAAGCTGTTTTTTTGCGATGAAGAAAATAGGGGAAATAGTATAAAAATCAGGTATTATTTTAATAACTATCAGCCTTGAATCCTTTTTTTAAAGGATTTTATAAATATTGCAACCTAATAAATCAGGTAATATTTTATGTAATTGTGTATTTGTATATAAAAACATTAATACTAACTTTAGAACGGTTTAAAAAATAAAAAATGGACAAAAATTTTAGTAAGTATCATGCTGTAATGTTGATTGATGACAATGAGATTGATAATCTTATAAATCAAAAAATGATTGAAGCAGCAAGTATTACAGAACATATTTTCACTCACTCAGGTGCACGAAGCGCTATAGAGTTTTTAAAGAACCTTGAAAAGCTCAATGGAGCTGTCAATGGTTTGCCAGATATTATCTTTCTGGATATTGATATGCCATTGATGGATGGCTTTCAGTTTTTGGATGAGTTTGAAAAGCTTTCTGAAGCTACTAAAACAAGATGTAACATCATCATGCTTACCTCTTCAATCAATCCTCAGGATGTTAACAAATCCAAAAAGTACAGTTACGTAAAGAAATATATTAATAAGCCACTTACACAGGAAAACCTTGAAAAATTGAAGCAAGATAAGATCAAGAAATAATTTGATTTTTAATTTGTCTTTTTGTTTTTCAAATCCTGGTATCTTAGCATTAAAAATATTGAAAATATTGTAAGGGAGGAGATTGGTTCTTTTTTCATACAATATTTTCCTATAACTCCTTCCAACTGTAATTATAGTTGATTTTCCCTCAATTTTAGCTTGCTCTCAAACATTGATTTGTCACCTGACAAAACACATTGCCTGCTAAAATTCCATTTCAATTTACTTGAATAACTTCTTTAAGGTTCAAAACTTCAGAGTACAACAAGCTCTATTTCCAAAAAAAACCTATCTCAGGAATAATAATTCCGTATAACGATCATAGGATATTTATCCATTTTTAGGAACATTTTATGCTTTCCATTATATAAAGGGCCATAAAAAAAGCAATTGCAAACTTTGCCCAATATTAAAAAAACTTTCTGGATTCAAATTTGCCTTTTGCTTCTTAAGCTTTTTTTCGGGCCTATTATTCCTTAAAAAAATTATTTGTAAGCCATAAATAAAAAGTGGTGTGCCTTATTGAAATACACAAAACTATAATGTGGTTTACTTATTTAAGGCAAGATTAGTAAGATGGTAAAAAAGCTAAAATTTCAAGAGTTTTTCTGATAATAAATAATAAAAGGTTCGCATGTTGGATTAACGAAGTTGAGAGGTAGATAAGCCTACTTGGTGTTTAAAAAAAAAGATTTGAGTTTTCCATCTCAGAACTTTAAAATATATGCCGCAGACCCCAGCGGGGTCAAATATCTATAACCATCGGGTTTGAACCCGTGGCTATTAAAGGGGTAGGACATAGTTTTGGCGAAATTTTTGCCTATTTGAAGTAAAAATAGTGACAAAACGGATGCTGCGAAACTTAGTAAGTAAAACATAAGAATATCCATTTCATCATTTTTAAATTAAAATGTATTAGCTATTCTTGAAAAAGCTTATTTAGTATTATAGTATTTTTTGTACTAATCAAAAAAAAACCCAACCAGCATGTGCCAGTTGGGGTTTTGATCCATTTAGAAGATACTACGAGCTCATGCTCTTTACGAAATCATCATCCATTTTTATGTATTTAGTTGGCATGAAATACTTTCTTTCCAACCGGTCAAATTTTTCGGTCATAGATTTGATCTTCTCAAACTTGTTCTTTTTTACATCGCTAATGGACGTTTTAAGGATTTTGGTAAATAGAAGAATATGTTCACAATTGTCTTTGCCGTTCAACCTTATTTGCCTTTGGATACTGTTGATCAGCTGGTTGAAAAGATCGTAATCATCCATTAGGCAATATTGAAGTGCCAAAAGGACTTTAATTTCCAACTGTGCATTTGGGTATTTCTTTAAGCTATTTTCATTTAGAAGGTTATTGATCCAGCGAGCTGCTTCGTCATATTTTTTGATATAGTAGCAAGACAGGGCCCTGTAGGTAACATAAGTTACATATTTAGGGACATCATTTTTATCGACTTCAAAATCAAAGAACAAGCCATCGTTTTCTTCATATAATTCTGATTCGGTTTCCATCCTGGTATGCCTATCGATTTTTGTCAATAAAAACTGCGGAGGATAGGTATATAAACTATAATTGGAAAGTAGGTTGCTGGTAGCTTCATTTACTTCTTCAAAATGTTTTTCAGCCTTTCTGTACACTCCATAATGGTTATAATACTCAAGCTTCAGGAATTCATAAACCAGCTCAAGGTGATGGTATATGGAGTCCATATGATAAGAATTGAATATCTTCTCTACATTTGCAAGGATGTCTTCTATAGCTTCTGAATCATCATCCAATGATTCATCTTTAATCACAAACAACCTATGGAAAATATTTATGCAGCTTTGGTAGACATACAACCTATGTGAGTCATATAGGCTGCATACGTTGTTCATTTCCCTGCTTAGAAGTGTTAGTTCTAGTTTTTCATTATCGTCGCCTGACAAAGAGTAATTGCCATATTTTTTAAAATATTCAGCAAGTAAATCTTCTGCCTTATCAACAGCAAGCATATAAGCTACGTGCTTGTTATAGCTTTGTGAGTACCCGAACCAATCAGGTGAATTGATATGTAGTTTCTTTAAGGATTTATATACAACAGTCAATTCATTTGAAAGATCGTAATCCAATAGCTCTTTTTCCAATTTTTTTAAAGTAGCAATGGCAATTGTCTTCTTCTTTGTTAAGATTATTTCATTGATATTGGCAACTTTTTTTAGAATATCCGTCCTGGGGCTCACCATTTGTTGGAGTAGGTATTCTTCAATTTTTTGATTTAACCTGGACCTGAGGGTATAATAGGCATTGGTATTGACATCTAATTCTGTCATAATCTTATTATCCGACAGATGCTTCTCCCTCATAGATTTTAGGAGGTATGCAGATTTATCTGCATTACTTTCTACAAGTGAGGTGTGTATCGTCTGATAATCTTCAGCAGATAGTTGCTTAATAATATTCTTCAACTTTGCCATAAAGGTCTAACTTTTTATAAGTAGATTGTGATAATGAGTTCGGTTCTAATATAAGTAATACTTATTAATATTCTGCTCTAAAATTTTTCTAAATGTAAGATTTTTTCCAGTCAATCAGATTGTAAGGGCGTTTTAATTATACCTATGTAATAAAAAAGCACAAAAACCGACAAAATAAACTAACTGCCCAGTTGCACTGCCCGATTAAAGGCACTTTCCAAGCCTGCTTTTATTGATAATGCCAATTTATCTTCATTAAATTTTTTCAATGCAGCTTCAGTTGTGCCCCCTTTTGATGCTACTTTCTCTATCCATTGTTGGCATGTAAGTGTGTTCATATTGAGCAAATGAACTGCCCCAATAAAGGTTTGCTCTACCAGTAATTCTGCCTGTGTCTGGTCAAAGCCCATCTCTATTGCAGCCTTGATCATGGCATCCATAAAGTAATAAACATAGGCAGGGCCACTGCCAGAGACTGCTGTGACAGCATCTAGTTGCGATTCATCTTCAAAATATAGAGATTTTCCTGTTGTGTTCAAAAGGTTTTGCACCTTAAATAACTCCTCTTTGCTCACGGTAGGATCTGATATAAACCCAGTAATACCCATGCCAATTTGGGCGGGCAGATTGGGCATGGCCCTGATAATTTTTGTAGTAGGCAATGCCTGTTTTATGCTTTCAACAGTTACTCCCGCCATTATAGAAAGTACCAGCTGATCTTTATGAAAGTAAGATGCAATAGATGCATAAAGAGTGTCACGATCCTGTGGTTTTATTGCAAATATTACTAGATCCGACGCAGTTATATAGTAACCCGGTTCTATATATAAATTGGTAAAACCCTTTGTTTGAAAATATTCCATTTTTCCAGAAAGGTGTTCAAGTATGTAGAGATTATCTTTGCTCACTACATGGTTGGAGGTAAAACTTTCTGCGTAGGTTTTCCCCATGTTCCCTCCACCAATAATTAATATTTTCATTGCTCAAATTGTTTTAGCCCTTCGCAATTGCATGAAAGGATTAATATGTTTAAATAATTAATAAGAAATTACTTAAATATATAGAAGAGTTTTAAATATGGTTAATAAAAAATAAAAA
Source organism: Bacteroidota bacterium (assembly GCA_030857845.1). GTDB lineage: Bacteria > Bacteroidota > Bacteroidia > Cytophagales > Cyclobacteriaceae > JALZND01. The sequence continues at coordinate 19,923 of JALZND010000008.1, forward strand.
GTTTTGAAAGGAATAGGTTTTATTACAATAGCCAGTCAGAAATACAAGCATTTTATAATTTCCCTTTAGAATTTAAAAAATATGGGTATGAAAAAGAATTGCTAATAGAAAAATTTACCCAGGTCCTATTTTCTAATTGGAAATGTAAGGGCATATCGCTTTCAGTCATTATATGATGCACAACTTGCTTTAATATTTCAAGGCCTGCTCCCTCGTTTTCAAAAGCTTCGAAGCCAAAAGTCCAGAAATTTAAATTTCTTTATTACATCTTTAAGTTCAAACTTCCTCAATGACCTTCTTTTTTTACCTTAACCCACTCTTCTAAACCTAAGTCTGATAATATATCTAATTTAAGTGAATCAGATGAGCTCCATTTTTGCCAAACTTCTATTTTACCCGAAGCCTTTTCATTTATATTGTATAGTCCCAGATCTTTTGTTATTTCTTTAATTTCCAAATTGCCTTCCCGAAATTTTACTCCTACAGAAGATCCAGAGAATTTCAGATAAGTATCTTCACGTGCACCTTGATTGCCAACATATTTTGCGGAATTAAACCATATTTTAAAGAAAGGCGGGATTTTGCCAAGGAAGAACCATCTTATTTCTGAACTTTTATGGATGGACATTTATGGAAGAACTTGGTTAAGTTTTTAAGATGCTTATAGTAAATCTAGGTTAAATAACAAAAAGATTACGCCCCTTTGGGACTTTTGCTGTAATTATCTTAATGATCTTTTGTTAAAGATTTTCAAGTGAGCTCCAAAGGAGTTTTTTTCTTTGCGTCCTTTGCGAATTCTTTGCGTCCTTTGCGGTTTCCCTTTTTTTAACCGCAAAGGGCACAAAGTTGTACACAAAGTTCGCCAAGGGTTTACAGGAATAATTAGGGCGTTGCCTTACGCTTATGATAATGCCCCTGTGGGGGTATTCCTTGACCTACGCTAATGACTCTATATAAAATTCCTATAGATTAAAATGTTAACGTAGAGGATTTTTCTTTAAGCATGTTTTTGTTGCCAAGGCTTTCCACTACTTCTGCTTCTAGAACTATTTGAGTTTCTGGATTTGTGATGTCATTTGTATAAAGAGTCATCGGCTCTTTTCTTTGACCAATAACACCAGCGGTAAATATGATTGAAATTGCTTCGCTTTGCCCTGGTTTAACCACTTTAGAATTTTCCAATTTTAAACAGTTACAATTGGATTTAACCTGGGAAATGGAAAGGTCTGTCTTGCCATTGTTCCTTACACCAATTGTAAAAGGAATGTGCTGACTTTTTTCTACTTTACCGAGCCGAACTACATTTTTGTCAATATTTACTTTTGGGGATTCGGCTATTTCTTTATCTGTAAAGATTTTTTCTACATTTGATTTGCTGATCACCACACCTTTTACCATCAAGGTTTTGCTCGGTTCCTGTGCATTTGAAGTTACAGTAATACTTTTGTTAAAAGCACCAGGGCGATTGTTACTATCATAAGATGCGGTAATCTTACCTTGTTTTCCGGGCATTATAGGTTCCTTTGTCCAATATGGGGTAGTGCATCCACAGGAAGCTTTTACATTATTGATTAAAAGTGGCTCTGTACCAGTATTGGTAAAGGTGAAATCATGGCTGGCCAAAGTTCCTTCAGTGACATTTCCAAAATCGTGTTCTGAAATTTGAAAATCGATTTTGGCTTGGGAAATAGATTCAAAGCTTAGAAAGCTGAAAATAAGAATTAAGAAGTTGATTTTATGATTCATAACATGGATTTATGTGTTTCAAGAACAAACGTCTGATTATGTAAATATAATAAACTAAAATAGATTTATTTTTCTTTATAAGGATTATAAAGGTTTAGACTTATTTATAAATTTGAAACCAATATCTTTTTATATATTTTTGTTTAAATGTGATTGTGTTTATAGGTATATCAAATATACCGTCATTTCGTATCAATATAATATAAGGGTATCAATTTCCTAAAATAGGGCACCATTTACCTTAAAGAAAAATTAATATTAATAATCAATCATAGCAAGTGAGTTTAGCCAGGACATCTGTAAATATAGAAATCCCCATAAAGGAAATAATAGAAGATTACAGACTTGCCGTAGCCAGTAGGCAAGCAAGCCTGATCGGAAGGAAGGAAGTGTTTATGGGCAAAGCTAAATTTGGCATCTTCGGCGATGGCAAAGAATTGGCGCAGGTTGCTATGGCCAAAATTTTTGCTAAAGGAGATTTTAGGGCCGGTTACTACAGGGACCAAACTTTTATGTTTGCTATTGGCGAACTTACACTTCAGCAATATTTTGCTCAACTTTATGCACATACCGATGTAAAGGCTGACCCAGCTTCGGCGGGCAGGTTAATGAACGGGCACTTTGCTACCAGGACGCTAGACGAAAAAGGAGAATGGAAAACATTAACAGAACTCAAAAATAGCAGTGCCGATATTTCACCAACTGCAGCACAAATGCCACGGTTGCTTGGTTTGGCATATGCTTCTAAACTTTTCAGGAACAACCCTGACTTACATCAATTCAAAGACCTTTCCATTAATGGCAATGAGATTGCCTTTGGCACGATTGGAAACGCCTCTACTTCTGAAGGAATGTTTTTTGAA
>JALZND010000540.1 GCA_030857845.1 Bacteroidota bacterium
ACCTAATCCCAAACATGCTTCAGCATAGTTTAGAAGGATTTCACCATAACGGAAATAATGCCAAGGTGCTTCCTGGTTTCCACCTGCAGCTGCATATTCATGCTCAACAGTAGGGTCAATAAATTTGCGAAGGTAATATCCGGAATACCCACCATTCCAGTCCTCTACAGGACCATTCCTTGTATCTAGGCCAAAAGTCCATTCTCCAGGTGATGTTTCAACCGAACGGATAATGATTTTACCATCAGGGTCAATTTCCCGTGTATCACTTGGCCTTGGCCTCCAAGGCGCCTGGTCATATAAAATGCTGGCTTCAAATCGTGGATCCCTATTTTCATAGGGTGCCGCTGCATGTGCAGGGTTGTTCCAATCAAATTCAGTTCCATCAACCATTTCATAATCATCAACCAATTCCTGAATTGGCGTATTGCCTCCCCAATTGTGATAGCCATTGGGGCCATTGGCAAGACCTGGAAGGGCACCATCTTCCCAGCCACGGCTCTTAACGAAATAACGACTAAAGATGCCTTCACTGGTACTTTGAAGCAAAAACAGATCGGTATAATCTTGTACAGGGTTGCCTGTTTGATGTAAGCTATAGATTCCCAAATCAATAACCGCTTTTGCAGCATCTTTTGCAGCCTGCCATTTTTCTGTTCTACTGCCTGATGTAGAAGCAATTAGCTCTGGATTTGAAAAGCCTCCTGCCCAACTTGGGTCATTGTAAAGGTCGCTGGCCGCATAAAGCAGCACTCTTGATTTCAATGCCAATGCAGCGCCTTTGGTAGCTCTTCCAATATCATTAGAACCTCCTGAATAAGAATCAGGTAAAAGTGATGCCGCCAGATCACTTTGTTCAACTATATATTGTATACATTCATCTAGGGTATTCCTAGGGATTAAAAAGTCATCTTCAAGTTGAAAAGTCCTTTTAACAAGTGGAACACCTCCATAAAGCCTCACCAGGTTATGATAAAAATAAGCATTTAAGAAATGAACTTCCCCTTTCATTCTGTCTCTAAATGATTCATCAGTAAAAGGTACTTCATCAATATTTTCCATGAAAAGGTTTATTTGTCTGATGTTTCGATACAAAACAATCCAGTTGAACTCATCAAAATCACCTCTGGAAAAGGAACCAACATCAGCAGAAGTGAGATTTGATTGTACAACTTGGGCAGAACCATAATTATGGATGAATTGAGATTCGTCGGCAAGGGAGCCTAACATAAGTTCCCTTAAGCCGTGATTGAGCCCCCTGTACATTTGATTTACATAAGCTTCTACCAAAGCAGGATCCTGCCAAACAGAAGCATCACTGAACCTATCCTCAGGTAGCGGATTGAGAAAATCCTTATTGTTACAAGAACCTACAATCAGCAAAAGAGTAATGGCAACTATATAATTTAGAATATTTTTCATACTTAGGTTGATTTAGAAGGTTAGATTTACACCTAAATTAAATGTCCGTTTTTGTGGGTACACCGTACCATCTTGGTTGTCCGTTTCTGGATCAAAGACCTTGAAACTATCAATGGTAGCCAGGTTTATGGCATTGATATAAATCCGTGCTGACCTCATACTTGCTTTTTCAACAATACCAGCAGGTAAAGTATATCCCAGCTGAATGTTCTTTAAACGAAGATAATCGGTATTCCTAAACCAGAAGGTGTTTGCCTGAGATATCCAGTATTCGTCTTCCCTGTTAAAAGTTCGAGGATTTTCAGAATTTGGATTTTCAGTTGTCCAACGATTGTCAGCAAAGTCAGAAAGGAAATTACCAAAGTCACCAGATTGGGTGCGGATATAAGACCTTGCTCCTGTTGCCCCTTGAAATAGCAAATTGAAATCAAAGCCTTTGTAATGTGCATCAAGTATTATTCCTCCCTGGAATCTCGGTATGGTGTTATTTTCCATTCTGATTCGGTCATCTGAATTGATAATGCCGTCACCGTTAACATCCTCAAAAATAACATCCCCAGGCCTTGCTCCAGGCCAGCTAGGATATGCATCTACTGCTGCCTGATCTCGGAATACTCCAATGGCGTTATACAAAAGCCTTGTATCATATGGCCGGCCTTCAACAGTTTGCCATGGAAAGACCCCAGGAGCCTCGTCTAAGAAAGAGACGTTATTTTTAGAATAACCTCCATTTAATCCTACCTGAAAATTGACCTGTCCCACTTCAAAACCATAATTCACAAGGAAATCAAACCCTCTGTTTATGAGCCTTCCTAAATTTTGCTTTGGAGGATCAAAACCTGCTGTTCTTGGTATAGAAGCATTTCTTCCTATCAGCATTTGCGAACGGATGTTATTGAAGTAATCCACTTCAAAATTTACTTTTCCGTTAAAGAGCGTGCCTTCCAATCCTATATTGGAATTGTTGGCGACTTCCCATGTGATGTTTGGATTGGCAACAGGAAAAAGTGATGGGTCAAGTGTAGTGGCAAGGGTAGAATAATCAAAAATATAGCCTCCCCCAAATCCGAAATTGTTTGCATATTGAAATTCGTCATTCCTGATATTGTTGGGGTCCATTCTGTCA
>JALZND010000541.1:0-1531 GCA_030857845.1 Bacteroidota bacterium
ATTTTTCAATTCTGCAGCTTCAAATTTCAGGTAAGGGTTTATTTCATTATCTGGTAAAAAGGTAACCTTATCTATTTCTACTGTTATTTTTTGCTGATGATGATTTTTTGAACGCAAAGTATCAATCGTTACATTTTTAGTAATTGAAAGCATCCAGGTAAACAGTCGTCCTTTAAGCACATTATATCTGTCAATGCCCTTCCATATCTTAATAAAAACCTCCTGCAAAATATTTTCAGCTTCGTGTATGTCAGTAACAATTCCGTTAATTACTTTAAACAAAGCCCCCGAATAATTATCATACAGGTAGCTAAATGCTGCCATGTTTTTGTCAATTAGCGCATTTACTAATTCTGCTTCTGAATATCTATTCATATTGATTTGGTAACCATTAGTCTTCATAGTCGCTTTTTAATGCTTGGGTGTTTTAACGAAAAATTCTACCTGACCTAAGCTTCGAAGTGTTGAAGAAGAATTAAAACGAATTAAATCAGCTTTGAACAATTTTTGAGCATTACATCAGCCCGTAAAGTTGTTTAAAAACTTTAGTTGTTCTGTTACACTTTAGCAAGCGACAGTTATATAATTTAAAGATTTTAGTGTCCTTTAAACCTTTTGTCTTTCAATGAATTGATGGTGTTTTTCCCCTGCAACTTCAATTATTTGTATCAACGAGTCTTTTGAGAATAAAACTTATCGAACCATAAAAGACGATCCCCTCATTCCGCTAACATGCAAGGCCAGTGAGGGTTCTGAAAGATTTATATTAAGGCTCCCATCGACATCGAGACATCAAAATGGCGACTGATAATTTGAAAAAAGCAATTCTATGAGCAGGAAACTATCACCAGAATAAGGTTGTTTACGATGCACTGGAGGAGCTGGCCGATGAGGTGGTATTTGTAGGTGGGGCAACGGTTGCTTTATATGCAGACCGGCCTTCTGGAGAAGCCAGGTCGACAGATGATGTGGATATACTGGTTGAACTCATGCATTACCATAAACAATAAATCACCATGTATCCTCCGCCACAAAGGTTTTTAAATACGATCTTCTTCTGGCTTACTTATTTAAATCTTCTGTCTTACTTATTTAAAACTAAGTATTTGTAAATGCTCGATGGCTGAAGAGACCCTGAAATGTACCTGTGGAATCTATACCTGGTTTTATATTTTAATGGGTCTTTTATCTTTAAGCGGCGTTATTCCTGATCGTCGGTATATTTTCAATTGCGTTTGATTTGCATATTTATTTATCCTATGTTTTTCCACAACAGCAGGTAAGACAGCTGAAAGTAATGATTTATATGTATATTTCATCAGCATGGCTTGCTATACAATTAAGTAAAATCATTTTTATTACTATTAGAATTGTATTATGGCAAGTACTGGTCTTTATTCTCCAGCTTTTGAACATGACGCCTGCGGTATTGGCTTTGTTGCTAATATCAAAGGAAATAAATCTCACCAGATCATATCAGATGCGCTTACCATTTTAGAAAACATGGAGCACAGAGGCGCCTGTGGTTGCG
>JALZND010000541.1:1541-2548 GCA_030857845.1 Bacteroidota bacterium
GTGCCGGTATAATGGTTCAAATGCCGCATGAGTTTTTCTTTGATGAATGTGAAAGGTTAGGTGTACACCTGCCACCTTTTGGTAAATATGGTGTTGGCGTTATATTTTTTCCCAAAGACATACGGTTGAAAGAAGAATGCCGTGAAATATTCAATCGCTGTACTGAAAAACTGGGGCTGGAGGTTTTGGTATTTAGAAAAGTGCCTGTTAATGCTAATGATATTGGTGAAAGAGCACTATCTGTAGAACCTGAGATGGAACATGTATTCATCGTTTGCCCCGACCATATCAATAATCGTGATGATTTTGAAAGAAAATTATTTGTTCTGCGCAATTATGCCTCACACACAATTAATAACTCCATCAAAGAAGACGAGATAGGTTTTTATATTGCCTCTTTATCTTACAAAACTCTTGTATACAAAGGGCAACTAACAAGCATGCAGGTAAGGCATTATTTTCCTGATCTGAATAACAAGAGGTTAGTATCAGCTTTTGGACTGGTTCATTCTCGTTTCGCAACCAATACATTTCCTTCATGGAAGCTGGCCCAGCCATTCCGATTTATTGCACACAATGGTGAAATAAATACGTTACAGGGAAATTTAAACTGGTTGCGTACCAGTGAAAAAGGATTTACATCCCCTTATTTTTCTAAAGAAGAAATGGACATGCTGCTTCCGGTAATCACATCGGGACAGTCTGATTCTGCCTGCCTTGATAACATGATAGAACTGCTGACTTTATGCGGTCGTTCCTTACCTCATGTTATGATGATGCTGATACCTGAAGCATGGGATGGACATGAGCAAATGGATGAAGTAAAAAAAGCTTTTTATGAATTTCATGCTTCATTCATGGAACCATGGGATGGACCTGCTTCTATCTCTTTTACCGATGGAAGAATGATTGGTGCCACCCTGGATAGGAATGGATTAAGACCTTCACGTTATTGCGTAACTACTGATGACAGAGTAATTATGGCATCTGAAACAGGTGTGCTTCCG
>JALZND010000542.1 GCA_030857845.1 Bacteroidota bacterium
AAGTTTTTCTACCATAAGGCTGGTTTCATCATCAAGGTTTCCTGTAGGTTCATCAGCAAATAATATTTGGGGCTTGTTGATAAAAGCACGTGCCAATGAAACCCGCTGTTGCTCCCCACCTGAAAGCTGCACAGGATAATGATGGTGTCGTTTGCCAAGGCCAACTTTTTCGAGGAGTTCCATAGCCTGGCTTTTTGCATTTTTATGTCCACGCAGCTCCTTTGGGACCATAACATTTTCTAAAGCTGTAAGAGTAGGTATAAGTTGAAAGTTCTGAAAAATAAATCCAATGTGTAAATTTCTTACTTCAGCTCTTTCATCTTCATTCAAATCTTCTAATTTAATATCGTTCAATCGCACGCCTCCCTCTGAAGGCAAATCCAAGCCGGCGCACAAGCCTAATAAGGTGGTTTTTCCACTGCCAGAAGGGCCAACAATAGAAAAGGTACTTCCTTGTTCAATAAAAAAGTTTACATGGTCCAGCACCATGATCTCATGTGTGCCATTGTGATAAGTCTTCGTTAGATTATTTACTTCCAGGATTTTATTCATCAGGGAGTGATAAATTTAAATGTCAAAAAAGGATAACGGAAAATCAAGGAACATGTTGAAACATATAAAGATCATTTCTATAACCTTTTTTTAATCAAGCAATGATGCACAACAAAAGCATAAATCTAAAGTATATAAGATATCGTTTTCTATATATTCGGAATTAAATCTCAGCATTAATAATATTAGAAGATCAGCTTAGACTTTTTCGTGACTAATAAATTAACTTTAAGAAAATTAAAAATCATATACATATGATGAAAAAACCTTTAGTTCTAATAATTGTATTGTTATTATTAAGTGCTTGCGAACCCGGAAAAGTAAATCAGGAGGAACAAAATAGTGTTGCAGTCCCTGAGGTTAACAATGAAGAAAGCATACAGAAGCATATTGTATTTTTTGGGAACAGCCTCACTGCAGGTTATGGTTTAGATCCATCAGAAGCTTTTCCTGCATTGATCCAAAATAAAATTGATTCGTTAAAATTGAACTACACAGTAATAAATGCTGGTTTAAGTGGCGAAACCACTGCGGGCGGAAAGACAAGGATAGATTGGGTACTACGCCAGCCCATGGATGTATTTTTATTAGAGCTCGGGGCCAATGATGGCCTGAGGGGAATTTTACCTTCGGAATCAAAGAAAAATCTTCAGGAAATCATCGATAGAGTTAAAAAAGCAAAACCTGAAGTTGAAATTGTGCTGGTAGGAATGCAGATGCCACCCAGTATGGGCCGGGCTTTTACGGAAGAATTTAAGAATATTTACCCGCAGCTGGCCAAAGAAAATAATATAAGGCTTGTGCCTTTCCTATTGGAAGGAGTGGGGGGTGAGCGTAGTTTAAATTTGCAAGATGGTATCCACCCTAATGAGGCCGGCCACAAAAGGCTGGCAGAAAATGTGTGGCCTGAACTAAAACCAATCTTGATTGAAGGGTAATTGCAGGTTAAAATTGCTGAGAAACATTGATCCGGAAACAGCCGAAAGTATAAATTTAATAATAAAGAAGCATTATATTTTATAAGCTTTGCAACAGTCTACTGGATTGATTTATCAGGGAAAAGTATCTTTCAATATTAACAGAAAGCCTTGAATATTATAGGAATACTAAGGGGCTTGAGATTTATTGTTGGTGTATCAAGCCTAGCAATCTACATCTAATTATAAGAGCTCAAGAAAGCAATCCGGAAATAGTAGAGGGAAGGTTTAAGGAATTTACTTCAAAAAAATTACAAAAATGTATTGAAGAGAACAACCAAGAAAGCAGGAAAGAATGGATGCATTGGATGTTTGCAAGAGCAGCAATGTGAAAGGAAAACAGCTTTGGCAGCATATTAATAACCCCATAGAATTGGAGCTCGGAAGTAATAGATCAGAAAGTAGATTTTATTCATAATAATCCTTTAGAAGCAGGTTTTGTAAATGAACCATATCATTGGAAGTATAGCAGTTCAATAGATTATAGTGGCGGGAAAGGAATACTAGAAATTGCTTATATCTAAGTAGGAGACACACGCGGCACGCGTGCGCCAGCAGGGGATTTTACCCTGACTTGGACTGGGGTTATTAGAGACCTTCATTGGTTGAGCTAAATTTCAACTTGCTCCTTTTTTACCGTTTAACCAGATTCAATTAAGACATTTGCCTAATAGCACCGCAGCTTAGGTCTAACTTTAAGAGGCCTAACTTTTTTCTTGTATGGAGTTAATTGCATCAATATTTTTTTGTTGTTTATAAGGATGTTTAAAATAAATAATGTTGATAAAGTATTTTTTAAGACAAAAAAATTCTACCTTAAAACCTAAACCTAAATATTTTTTATTAACCAACCATAAACGTTTATGAAAAAACAATTTACTTTATTCATAATGCTGCTGTTTGCCCTGCCAGTTTTGGTGCAAGCACAAAGAATTACAGGAACAGTAAAAAGTTCAGATGGCCCTGTTGCAGGAGCTTCGGTAGCGGCTGCTGCGGGAGTAGGTACAAGTACCG
>JALZND010000009.1:0-13446 GCA_030857845.1 Bacteroidota bacterium
AACTATCAGTGAAGCCCAGGATAAATTAAAAGTTGCTTTGGATAGTTACCTTCAAAGCCCGAATGTGATCTTAAAATTATTGAGCTTTCACTTTACCATTGTGGGAGAAGTAAGGTCTCCTGGCCGTTACACCACCTATGATAATAAGATTAATATTTTGGAAGCTTTAGGAACCGCAGGTGACTTCCTGGAGTTTGCAGACAGGTCACAAATTATAGTTGTAAGGTATGAAGGTGACAACGCCAGCATCTTTTATCTAAATGTTTTGGAAGATGATTTATTGAATTCACCATATTTTTATTTACAACCAGGGGATTTTATTTCTGTACCTCCTCTTCCGGTTAAGAACATCAGGATGTATGGCATTACCAATGTTGGAATGATATTTTCAACATTGACAGCACTAACATTTATTATTATACGTTTAACGAACTAGAATTTAACGAAAATTAAAAATATTATTAGTGGATCCACAAAATAACACAACTACAGACAGCTTTTCAGATGTAAAAAACATCCTTTCAAAGGTAGCCCGCAACTGGTACTTTTTTGTTTTGGCATTGGTAATAGCTTTTTCTGCTGCTTTTTTCCTTATCAGATATACCGAAGAGGTTTATCCGGTAGAAGCACATATTTTGATCAAATCCAATACTAGTGGTGCTGGCTCTGCTGCAGAGTTGCTATATGGAAATCAGATTTTTGAAACACCTAAAAGTACAAATACAGAAGCAGTAATGTTGAAATCTTACCCTTTGATCAACAAAGTGATCAAAAGCCTGGATTTTGACAAACAATTTCTTGAAGAAGGAAAAATTGTTACTTCTGAAGTATATGAGGATGCCCCTGCTAAGATTTTATATGATACATCGTCAACAAGTCTGCCATACAATAGAAAGTTTGATTTTATTGTAGTTGATGAAAATAATTTCAGTTTTTATGAATCAGAAGATGAAGAAAATAAAAACGTAAAAAAAGGCCTTTATCCTTTTAATGAAGAAATTGATTATAAAGGTTTTAGGTTTACAGCATTTAAAAGGACTGGTTTCAATCTTAAAAAAGTTGCGGGACGCCGTTATATTTTCAGGATTGTAAACCCCTATAACCTTACCAATTCTTACAGGAGCCGCCTATTGGTTATGCCAATGATCGAAGACCCTTCTGTTTTAAGAGTGTCTTTAAATGGAAAAATACCTCAAAAAGAAATCGATTTTATCAGTAAATTGATTGAGCTATACAGGCAGGAAGAAGTAAGGAAGAAAAATCTAATGGCATCAAAAACCATTAATTTCATTGATTCCCAATTAAAAAATATTACTGATTCCTTAAATTTCATTGAATCTAAACTTGAAATGTTCAGGGTCAACAAAAAAGTTTCCACTGATATCAGTGAAGATGGAAGAAGGCATTATCAGCAACTCGAGTTGCTTGAAGGAGAAAGGGCTAAGTTAACCGCAGACCTTAGCTATTTTAACTATTTAACAAATTATGTGCAAAACAATCAGGACGGTGGTGATCTAATGATACCATCAGCCGCTAATATTAATGACCCTGTTCTAAACGGCTTTTTGAACGAATTTGTACAGATGCAGGTGCAAAGGAGAACCTTGCAAATCAATTCTCCTAAAAACCCTACAATCCCTGCTCTAACCCAAAGTATTGCAAGGCTTAAATCCAATATCATTGAAAGTGTAAATAATTTAAGGGGTAGTACGCAGTTCAAGAAAAATGAACTTGACAGAAGAATTTCACAAATTGAATCAGGAATTAAAAGTTTACCAGGTGCACAAAGGCAATTTGTGGATATTCAAAGGCACAATGATTTAAGTGAAAGCCTTTATCTGCTATATACCCAAAAACGAGCTGAGGCAGCAATTTCACAGGCATCTACGAGCTCAGATATTTCTATAGTAAATCCTCCAATGTTGGCAGGTGGTCCCATTGAACCTGATACAAAAAGGATCTATATGGTGGCATTTTTCCTTGGCATCAGCATTCCTTTAGGATTTATATTGATTGGTACCTACTTAAACAATAAGGTTCAATACAAAGAAGACATTGAAAAATTGACCACAATTCCATTGTTGGGTCAGATTTGGAGAAAAGCCAAAGGTGGAAACCTTGTAGTGAGCCAAGCCCCAAAATCAGCTGTGGCCGAATCCTTTAGGTCCATCAGGTCAAATTTAAATTTCTTTACTTCTGGTAAAGAGAAAAAAGTATTCCTGATTACTTCTTCTATAAGTGGCGAAGGAAAGACTTTTTGTGCATTAAACCTCTCTACCGTTTTTTCATTTTCAGGAAAACCTACCCTGTTGATTGGAGCAGATTTAAGGAAACCAAGGATATTCAATGACTTGGGCTTATCAAATGATGTTGGGCTAAGTTCTTACTTATCAAATACTGCAAAATTAAGCCAGGTGATTCAAAGGAGCGAAATTGCAAACCTGGATGTGATCTGCAGTGGTCCAATCCCTCCCAACCCTTCTGAATTGCTAATGGAAGAAAAAATGAGGCTTTTGATGAATGAACTAAAAAATATGTATGATTATATAATCATAGATACAGCACCATTAGGGTTGGTTACAGACGCATATGTATTGATGGAACATGTAGACCATACCATCTATTTAGTGAGACAGGACTACTCAACGCAAGATACTTTAAGGCAGGTCCAGGAAGTATATGCCAATGGTAAACTTAAAAAAGTAAGTATTCTATTTAATGATGTTAAGCTCAAGAAAAACAAGAATGGGTACGGATATTATGAAGAGACAAAATAATTTAAATAATTAAATAGCTCAACAATCAAAGGTAAGTTTCAAGGATTTGTGGAATTAAATCCCTTATAAAAATTCATAATAAAAATATGTTAAACGATCTTCTTGAAAAAAAGAATAAGATCTGCATCATTGGGCTCGGATATGTTGGGTTGCCCATTGCTTTGGAATTTTCGAAAAAATTTTCTGTAATTGGCTTTGACATCAATGTGGAAAGGATTGGCTTGATGAGAAAGAAAATTGACCCAAGCAAAGAGCTTTCCAAAGAAGATTTTGACAATTGTGATATATCATTCACCCATGATATTGAACAAATTAAGGAAGCCACTTTTTATATAGTAGCAGTTCCTACACCAATAGACGAGCATAAAAACCCAGATTTAAGGGCCTTGTTATCAGCATGTAACATAGTAGGGAAAGTTCTTAAAAAAGAAGATTATGTGATTTTTGAATCAACAGTTTATCCTGGTTGTACGGAAGAAGATTGCATACCTGTATTAGAAAAATTATCAGGATTAAAGTTTATTGAAGATTTTAAGGTAGGTTATTCACCTGAGAGGATCAATCCAGGAGATAAAGACCACACCCTGACAAAAATCAAAAAGGTTGTATCAGGCTGTTGTTCTGAATCATTAAAAGTTATTGCTGGGTTGTACGGTTCTATAATTACCGCAGGTATCCATGAAGCTTCCTCTATTAAAGTGGCTGAAGCCGCAAAAATTATAGAAAACACCCAAAGGGATGTAAATATAGCTTTGATGAATGAGCTTTCAATTATCTTTAATAAGATGAACATTAATTCTTATGAAGTATTAGAGGCTGCAGGCACTAAATGGAATTTCCTGAATTTCACTCCCGGTCTTGTGGGGGGACATTGCATCGGTGTAGACCCATATTACTTAACCTACAAAGCCAGCGAGCTTGGTTATCATTCAAAGGTAATCCTTTCAGGAAGGACCATCAATGATAATATGGGTGCATTGATCACCACAGAAATTATCCAGCAATTAATAAAGCGGGACAAATCTTTGAAACAGTGCAAAGTGTTGATCATGGGGGCTACTTTTAAAGAAAATGTTTCGGATATCCGTAATTCTAAAGTTGCCGACCTGGTAAATGAATTCCATAAATTTATGGTAAATGTTCATGTAACCGACCCATATGCAGATTCTGAAGATCTATACCATGAATATGGTTATCATTTAAAAAATGATTTGGATAATGATTATGATGCTATAATTATGGCTGTAAACCATCGGGATTATCTTAATTTGGATGAAAACTATTTTAAAAGTATTTCTGCACCAGACGCTTTCTTTTTTGATGTTAAAGGATCATTTAGAGGTAAATTAAAAAGTTTGTCATATAAAAGCCTTTAGCTTAATTTTGCATGAAATATAACACAATCATATGGTGAAAGTATTAATTACAGGGAGTGCAGGGTTTATTGGGATGCATGCCTCCCTAAAACTGGTAGAAATGGGCTTTGACGTTGTAGGCATGGATAACGTTAATGAATATTATGAAGTAGGATTAAAGTATTCAAGGCTGCAATTGCAGGGGATAAAAAAAGAAGACATAGCCTACGGGAAACTCATCCAGGGAAATGAAAAGATCAAATTTATTAAACTTGATCTTGAAGATAAGGAAGGGATCCTTAAACTTTTTGAGGCTGAGAGGTTTGATTACGTTATAAATCTTGCTGCACAAGCTGGGGTAAGATATTCGTTGACCAACCCAGACGCCTATATAAGCAGTAATGTTACCGGGTTTTTAAATATCCTGGAAGCATGCCGGAATTTTCCAGTGCAACATTTGCTGTTTGCTTCCAGTTCTTCAGTTTACGGGCTCAATACCAGTATTCCGTTTAAAGAGTCAGATGCTACCGAACACCCGCTTTCTTTATATGCCGCTTCAAAAAAAGCAAATGAGATGATGGCCCATTCATATTCACACTTGTTTAAAATTCCTGTAACCGGGCTGAGGTTTTTTACCGTATATGGACCATGGGGAAGACCGGATATGGCCTTGTTCATGTTTACAAAAAATATAATATCAGGTGAGGCTATAAATGTATTCAATAATGGTGATATGCACCGTGATTTTACCTATGTTGATGATATCATAAATGGGGTAGTAAAAATTATGGTGAATATTCCAGATGGAAAAGTTAAAAAGGATTCAGCCTTGTCATCTGATGAAAGTTCAGCAAAGTATTCTATTTTTAATATTGGAAACAGCAAGCCAGTTAAACTAATGGATTTTATATACCAGCTGGAAGAAGAGTTGGATAAAAAAGCAATAATTAATTATATGCCCATCCAGCCAGGTGATGTTAAACTAACCTATGCCGACACCAATAAACTTCAATCTGAGGTTACCTATACTCCTTCAACAAGTATAAAAGAAGGGATAAAACAGTTTACTAATTGGTACAAAAGTTATTATAAAGTTTAGCGTTTTTCCAGCATTTTTTTTTAATCTATTGTTTGTAAAAATATTGCAAATAATTTTTTTTTAGTTTTTTAATTTTTAAAATCCTATTTCATTTATGATCAAAACATTGCCTCATGTAGTTATAAAACCTGATAGCGGTTGGAAACTTGTTGACATGAAAGTACTTTACCGATACAAGGACCTATTGTACTTTATGGTTTTAAGGGATATTACCGTAATTTACAAACAAACAATACTGGGTTTTGCCTGGGCTATATTGAACCCGGTATTTTCAATGTTGGTATTCACGGTAGTATTTGGAAACCTTGCCAATGTACCAAGCGATGGCATTCCTTACCCAATATTTAGTTTTACAGCATTGCTTCCATGGACTTATTTTTCATCATCCCTGGCAGGGGCCACAAATAGTTTGGTTGGAAGCAGCAATATATTTACAAAAGTATATTTTCCCCGTATAATTATACCATTGACGCCAGTATTTTCAAAACTGGCTGATTTCTTTATTGCGTTTATTATATTGGTCCTTATGATGGTGTACTATGATGTCGCGCCAACCTTTAATTTGGTGTTTCTTCCCTTGCTTATAATATTGATGGTATTGACATCAGCTGGCATTGGGATGTGGATGTCATCACTGGCAATACAATATAGGGACGTAAAATTTGCAATTACTTTGATGGTACAGTTGTTAATGTATGCTGCACCAGTTGTGTTCCCTGCTTCTTTGGTTAAAGAAAAATTTGGTGAAACAGCTTATTTATTATATGGCTTGTATCCCATGACAGGTGTAATTGAAGGCTTTAGGTCTGCAATTATTGGTGCAAACCCTATGCCTTGGGACTTAATAGGCATGGGAAGTATTGTAGCGGTGCTATTGTTTATCAGCGGAGCATTTTATTTCAGGAAAATGGAAAGGGTATTTGCTGATGTTGCCTAAGAAAATACTTAATATCAAGAATTTAATAAAAACACTTCATCAAGTAAGATCTAGAAAATGAGTGAAATTGCAATAAAAGTTGAAAACATCAGTAAAGCTTATCGTTTGGGAATGAAGGAAAAAAGGCATGATACTTTGAGTGCCAGTATGATATCTTTTTTAAAAGCCCCTTTAAATAATTTTAAGAAATTAAGGAACCTGTCGCATATCGGCATTGATAGCAGAGATGAAGATGTATTTTGGGCCCTAAAGGATATTAATTTTGAAGTGAAGCGCGGTGAGGCAATAGGACTAATTGGCAAAAATGGTGCTGGTAAAAGTACTTTATTAAAAGTGTTGTCACAAATTACTGAGCCAACTACTGGACAAATTGATATTTATGGGAGGGTTGCCAGCCTTTTAGAAGTAGGTACCGGTTTCAACCCGGAGCTTACAGGACGGGAAAACGTTTACCTTAATGGTACCATTCTTGGCATGTCTAAGAGAGAAATTACCTCTAAATTTGATGAAATAGTAGATTTTTCAGGTGTAGAAAAATTTATTGATACTCCTGTGAAAAGGTATTCTTCCGGGATGAAAGTAAGATTGGCTTTTGCTGTAGCAGCTCACCTGGAACCCGAAATATTGATCGTAGATGAAGTATTGGCTGTTGGGGATGCTGAATTCCAGAAAAAATGCCTTGGTAAGATGCAGGATGTTTCCAGCAATGAAGGAAGGACAGTTTTATTTGTAAGCCATAATTTACAGGCGGTCCAAAATCTTTGTTCCAAAGCAATTTTGTTGAAAAATGGTACTATTATGGATATAGGAAGCTCAAGCCAGGTAGTGAATAATTACCTCAGCAAAGAATCAAAAAACCTGGTCCAGCAAAATTGGGCGACCCCTGATGAAGCTCCCGGCAATGACATGGTCCGTGTAAAATCTATTGAGCTGGTACCTGATAAAGCACCTGACAAACCAATAGACGTCCGTACTCCGATTAAGGTCCGGTTTTCATTTTGGAATTTTGTAGACAACATAAAATTAAGCCTCAGCCTGCATTTTTATTCACTTTCAGGCGATTGTATCTTTGATGCAAGCTCTAATACCGAATTTTTTAATAAAGGGGTTGTAGAAGGTGAATGTTTTATTCCTGGAAATTTCTTGAATGATGGCGTATATTCTATTTCCATGCTTATAGTAAAAGACACATTCTCTACAGTTTACAACCACCGTGATGGGCTGGTTTTTGAAGTAGAAGATTACCGGGAGAATACTGCATATTTTGGAAAGTGGATTGGGGCTGTCAGGCCAAAACTGCCATTCTTGATTAAGAAAAGCGAAAAAGAAATGCATCCAATAGAAAAGGAATAAGGATTTTTTAAATATTTGTCATAAATGCATTTACCTTTTTTCTTAAAAAGGTATATATGTTGAATGATTTAATATATTTAACATATATTTTTTTTAACAATATACAATCCTTATGTCAGATAATATTACTGTAATAGAACCACAAAAAGGCTGGCAAATAGTAGATTGGAAGGAGCTAATAAGGTATAAGGACCTTTTTTACTTCCTTGTTCTTCGTGGTTTAAAAGCCAAGTACGCACAGTCTGTTCTGGGGATTGGTTGGGCTATTATTCAACCACTGTTTTCAGTACTTGTTTTTACGGTCATCTTTGGAAACCTAGCTAAAATTGATTCTGACGGAGTACCTTATTCTGTGTTCAGCTTATGTGGCCTTGTGCCGTGGGCATATTTTTCAGGTACATTAATAGACTCATCTTCCAGCCTTATTTCCAATGCAAACATGATATCAAAGGTTTATTTTCCTCGGTTGGTGCTGCCTATCTCGTCTGCATTTTCTAAATTGGTGGATATGGCCATATCTTTTTGCATTTTGATAGGGTTTATGATTTATTTTCAAATCTCCCCAACAATTTATGCTTTAATGATACCTTATTTTATTTTGATCATGATGCTGACTGCTGTAGGCCTGGGATTAATCCTTTCCTCTATGGCTGTGCAATACCGGGATGTTAAGCATGCCTTAAGTTTTGCAGTGCAGATATTGATGTATGCCGCCCCGGTTATTTATCCGGCGTCAAAGATACCTGCTCAATTTCAATTTATCTATAGCCTGAACCCCATGGTAGGAGTAATTGAAGGTTTTCGTTCTGCACTGTTAGGGACAAACCCAATGCCTTGGGATTATATTATTACTGGTAGCATAGTTGCTGCAATACTTGCAGTAGTGGGTGCATTTTATTTTAAAAGGATGGAAAGAACATTTGCCGATGTTGCTTAATCTAAATGTACTGGAATGTCTGATGTAGTTATAAAAGTAGAAAATTTAGGGAAAAGATATAGGATAGGCGAAGCTGAGGAAAAATACGACTCATATGCACAAAAGCTATTGGCCATATTAAAATATCCTGTTACAAATTTCAATAAACTTAGAAGTTTAAGTTCTTTTTCCGGAGAAGAGTCCAGTGATGTATTTTGGGCTTTAAAGGATATATCATTTGAAGTAAATAGAGGAGACATGCTTGGTATTATTGGTAACAATGGAGCAGGCAAAAGTACTTTGTTGAAGATTCTTTCCCGCATCACAGATCCTACCACTGGAAGGGTGACAACAAAAGGAAGGGTGTCTTCATTATTGGAAGTGGGAACAGGTTTTCATCATGACCTTTCAGGGCGCGAAAATGTGTATATGAATGGTACCATACTGGGAATGTCAAAAAAGGAAATTGATAATAAATTTGATGAGATTGTTAACTTTTCAGAAATAGAAAAATTTATTGATACCCCGGTTAAAAGATATTCTTCAGGCATGAAAGTGCGCCTGGCATTTTCTGTTGCTGCACATCTTGAGCCAGATATTTTAATTGTAGACGAAGTTTTGGCTGTCGGTGATTCTGCTTTTCAGACCAAATGTATTGATAAAATGACTGAGGTTTCCAGGGGCGGGCGTACAATTCTTTTTGTTTCGCATCAGCTTTCAACCATAAAGTCTCTTTGTACCAGAGGCATTTTACTTTCTTCAGGCGGCTTAGTTATGGATGATACCATAGAAAAAGTTCTTCATAAATATACCTTTGGCTCCAGGGATTTTTCGGATGAAATAAAATTGGGGGATATAGAAAGAAAGGCTTATGGTCAGAATATAATTTTTGACGAAATGAAGTTCGAGCACAATCCAATAAATTATGGTCAAAGTATTGACTTTAACATAAAGCTTAAAACAATAAACCCCGGCCATAACAATGACCTTGAGTTTGGTGTGGTGATTAAAGACAAAAATTTCAATCCTGTTGTCCATGTAACCAATCGATTCATTAACAAATATTTTAGTCATAATTCAGATCAGGACGAATATCGTTTTGAAGTGCAGAATAATTTAAGGCCCGGCACTTATTACATGAATCTTTTTTTAAAGAGCAATGATGTAATTCAGGATTGGTTAAAAGATATTGTAAAATTTGATATAAAAGACGGAAACCCTTATGGCTATAAAGACACCTCTAAAATTCAAGGTATAGTCTTTCCGCAGTTTGATATCGGTGTATATTCAAAAAAAGAGCGTTAAACTTGAATACATAATATAACCAAGTAATGCCTTAATTTTTATTATGGTTGTTGTAAACGAAAAAGCGAATCATATATCAGAAATAGTTTCAATTATTATCCCTGTTTTTAATAGGGAAGACTTCTTGTATAATACGTTATTTTCTATTAAGAACCAGACTTACGATTCCTGGGAGGCCATAATAGTTGATGATGGCTCTACAGATAAATCTTTGGATATAATCCAGGCTTATGTTAAAAGGGACAATAGGTTTAAGTTTTTTGCCAGGCACAGGCAGCCTAAAGGGGCACAAACCTGTAGAAATATTGGCATGGAAAACGCTTCGGGGAAAAATATTATATTTTTGGATTCTGACGACATACTTGCGCCATATTGCTTGCTCAACAGGGTCAATTTCATGGAACAAAATCCTGACCTGGACTTCTCAATAAACCATGTAATTACCTTTGAAAAAGTACCCGGAGATATAAATATTTTATGGAACATCCTGGATGATGGGGATGATATTTTAAGGTTTTTTAGTGATGACGTACCATGGCAAACTTCTTCACCGATATGGAAAAAAGAATTTGTGGACCAAATAAAATGGGACGAAAGCTGTATTAGTGGGCAGGATTGGGACTTTCATGTACAGGCACTTTCATTAAAACCAAAATATAAAAAATTGGCCAACGCCATTCCAGATTGTTTTATTAGAAGGGACCATGATGTGGAGCGGATTAGCAGGAATTTTTATAAAGCAGCCCAAATCCTTAACAGGGAGGTGATCTGGAAAAAGAATTATAAAATACTTAAAGCAAAAAATATGTGGAAAGAAGAATATAATCTTCCTTTTGCTTCATTTTATTTCCGATTTTGTGAATATTTCTTGATTAAGTTAAAAAACAATCAATTTAATGCCTGGCAATTTTATAAAAACGTATATCAAGAAAATCTTTTAAAACCCAAAACTTTTCTATGGACAGCGTTCTATTTAATGGGGCTTTATCTGCTGAGAAATAGAGAGTATTTTACAAAAATTTTTTACAAAAAGTTGGCTTCTTTAATGCCTGAATCGTTAGTTTCCGAAAATTTCTATTCTACCCAGGAAAAGGTAAAGTTAGAGGGAACAAAACTGGAGCAATTTGTTAAGGCTTTAAAAAGCCATAATTATAGTAGTTTTGAAGAAAACAAAGGATAAAAGTGTAAAAAGTATTTAAATATTTTTTTAGAATAAAAATTAAAGTATGTCACCAAATCAGCAACTAGTTTCTATAATAATTCCTGTTTTCAATAGAAAGGATATAATTAAAGAAACCTTAAAAAGTATAAAAGACCAATCATACACTAATTGGGAGGTAGTATTTATTGATGATGGTTCTACTGATGGCACGTATGAATATTTGCAATCACTAGCCCTTGAGGAGCCCAGGTATATTTTAAATAAAAGGGACCGCCAGCCCAAAGGGGCATCATCCTGTAGGAATATGGGAATAGATATGGCAAAAGGTGATTATGTAATTTTCCTTGATTCGGATGATATTTTGTTCCCTACATGTTTTGAGGAGCGCATTAGGAATTTTAAGTTATATCCTGCAAATGATTTTTTGATATTTCCTGCAGTAATTTTTACCAACACCCCTGGCGATTCTTCTATATTATGGAATATTGACAAAGAAAAAAACGATATTTTAAGGTTTTTGGAATTGGACGTTCCATGGCAGACAACAGCACCAATCTGGAAGAGAAGTTCCCTCTCAAAAGTTGGTTATTGGGATGATAGCACCTCAGCCTGGGAAGATATGGATTTCCATATAAGGGCACTTATTTATGGTTTAAAATATAAAAAAATAAACAACGGACCTGATTATTATTATAGGGTTGCCAATGCCGATAAGCTTTCAAAAAACGACAAAACAATAAAGCAATTATATTCCCGTATTGTACTTATTATAAGGATAATTGGATATTTTCAGTCCAGCGGTACTTACAATGAGCTACATAAAAAAAAAGTTTTTAAGTTTTATATGTGGATTTGTCATTCCTTCTTAAAGTTACGGCATTATGAAGGTGTGTCAGCTGCATGTAAATCTCTATATAAAATGGGTTTTTATAGTTGGACTTCCTATATTTTTACCCTGCAGGTGATGAAAGGTAATAAATACTTTTTTGACAATTCATTCTTTAAATTGTTTTTCAAATCTATCAGAAATTTATGGATGAATACAGTATTTAAATATTATTTTGAGGATTTGCCTCCCTTAAACTGTACTGTAAAAACCATAGAAATGAAAGTAGATAAAATAAAACCTAAAAATTTGGCTATGTAAGATTTACCTGAAGATGGCCAAAAGTATCTATGCTTTAAGTAACTATATTAATTGCTAAATATAAGCTGAATGATAAGAAGTGAACCACTTGTTTCTATAATAATACCTGTTTTTAACAGATTTGAATTAGTGCAGGAAACTATTGATAGTGTAAGGCGACAAAGCTACTCTAATTGGGAATTACTTTTGGTAGATGATGGGTCTACAGATGGTACTTATGGATTATTGGAAAAAATAGCTATTGAAGATACCCGGATAAAACTTTTTAAGCGAAATGTAGAATTCAAAGGTGCTTCAACTTGCCGCAATTTGGGCATAGACTTGAGCAAGGGTGAATTTATAATATTTTTGGATTCGGATGATTTACTTTTCGATTCTTGCCTTGAAGAAAGGGTTCATTTTTTTCTCCTATACAGCCATCTCGACTTTATGATTTATCAGGGTTTGGTATTTGTAAAAACCCCTGGCGATTCTGATATTGTTTGGAACATAGATAAGAACAAAGATGATATCTTAAGGTTTTTGGATATGGATGCTCCTTGGCAGACTACTGCCCCAATTTGGAAAAAATCTGCACTATTGAAAATTGGATATTGGGACGACAAAACTTCTGCATGGGAAGACATGGATTTTCATGTAAGGGCTTTGGTTTTTGGCTTAAAATACAAGAAAATAAACGCTTTCCCTGATTACTACTATAGATTGTCAAATCAGGATAAATTGTCCAGAAACGATAAATCCCTAAAGCAGCTATATGCAAGGATCACTCTTGGCGAGAAATTGCACGAGTATCTGGTAGAAAATAATATGAATATTGACCCATATAAAAATCGATTATATCATTATTATATGTGGATCATACTTTATTTTATAAAATTAAAGAATTACGAAGGTGTGACCTCTGCAATAAAGTCTTTATGGAACAAGAAAATTATTAATTTTCACCAGTACATTCTCTTGACCATTAGCATGAAAATTAATTATCATTTTATTATCGTAAACTTTAAAAAAGAAATCTGGAAATGGGTTAAGGAGGTTTGGTGCAATACAATGTACAAGTATTATTTTTCTCAAATACCACCGATCGATTCATCCGTTAAAAGATTGTCAACTGAATATTTTGAAAAGAAGCGAAAAGTTTTGAAAGAGATATAATTTTTTTGATTTGGAAAATGGATTTCACTGAAATGTTACAGTTTTAATACCAGTATATTACAGTAAATTTTAAAAGATGCAATTCAAGTTGTTCTTAATCAAAGGTATAAGGATTTTGAATTATTGATCAATGATGAATGATGATGGACCTGCTGATAGAATCCTGGGTAATTGAAACATTCAAATATCAAAGGATTCTAAGAACAAAACAAATTTTGATCTAAGGGAAGACCAAGTTTT
>JALZND010000009.1:13456-22482 GCA_030857845.1 Bacteroidota bacterium
TTGATATTGTATTTGAAAATGTTAAAACGGGTACTGCGAAATGCAAAAACAAGCATAATAATTATTTAATTTGACGCTAAACAAATATTAAATGGTAACTGTATTAATGCCTGTCTATAATGGCGAAAAGTACTTAAGGGAAGCAATAGACAGTGTACTATGTCAAACGTATAAAGAATTTGAATTCCTGATCATCAATGATGGTTCTTCCGATGGCAGCCTTGATATCATAAATTCATATAATGACCCCAGAATAAGATTGATCAGCAATGAAAAAAATATTCAACTGATTGCTACACTTAATTTGGGATTGAAGCTTGCCAAAGGAAAATACATAGCAAGAATGGACTGTGATGATGTCAGCTATCCTGAGCGCCTGCAGGAGCAGGTTAATTTTATGGATACAAACCCTGAAATAGGCATTTCCGGAACATGGTACATAAGGAGCGACAACAATCAATTAAATCAAAGACCTGTTTCACATGAAGAAATAAAAGTTTTTTTGATAAAAGGTGCGGCAATATTGCATCCTACTGCAATTTTTAGAAAAGAACTTTTTGATAAGCACCAATTGCGTTTCAAGTCTGAATATATCCATGCTGAAGATTACGAACTATGGGTGCGGGCATCTGCTTTGTTTAAACTTGCCAATATTCCTAAACCTTTATTGCAATACAGGAAACATCCCAAACAGGTATCCCAAAGTTACTCAAAGGAGCAAAAGGAAACCACCAGGAAAATCATGACTTACCACCTGAAGAGCCTGGGACTGGAACCTTCCATGCATTTTGCAAGATTAAACTTACAGCTGTTTGCCAAATCCAAATTAAGAAACAAACAGGTAAAAGCACTTTCCTCTTATATCGATTTGATTTTGGCTGCCAATAAAAAAGTGAGGTATTACGACCAAAAAATTTTAAAACTTTTCATGGACCAGCAAAGGGAGTTGCTGTGGGATAGGTGCCAGTTGTACAGTTTTAAGACTTTAAAAACATATCATCAAAGCTTAGGATTTACCTCACAAGGTTTCTCTTTAAAACTTTACCTAAAAATCTTAAAAAGGGTAATTGTCAATAGTTTACAATTTACCAAGAAAGATTTATCTGTTTCAATTTGAGATTATGTAAAAGGATTTTAACAAATGAAGGTAACTGTTTTAATGCCGGTATATAATGCGGGAGTATATTTGAGGGATTCAATAGAGAGTATTTTAAACCAAAGTTTTGAAGATTTTGAATTCTTGATCATTAATGATGGCTCATCTGATGAAAGCGAAGCAGTAATCAAATCTTATAATGATCCTCGGATTAGGACCCTCAACAATGAAAAGAATCTGGGCCTTATTGCTACCTTGAACAAAGGATTATCACTTGCAAAAGGTCAGTTCATAGTGAGGCAGGATGCAGATGATATTTCAATGCCCCATAGGTTGGAGTTGCAAGTAGATATTATGAACAAAAATCCGGACCTGTTGCTCTTAAGTTCCAATGCCATCATTATCAACAACAATTCAGAATTCATTGGAGAATCAAACCTTCCAGAAGAAGAAATTGCACTAAGGTTCAGGATGATGTTCAAGTGCGGAATTTTCCACACCTCAACCATTTTTCGGAAAAAGTCTTTGGAAGATTATAATCTGAAATATGATCCTTTGTACCCACATACTGAAGATTATAAGTTGTGGTCTGAGTTGAGCAGGCATGGTAAACTGTATGTAATGAGGGATAAGCTGGTAAAGTACAGAGCACATCAGGAGAGCATATCAAGTTTAAACAAGTCCAAGCAGGAAGAAATAGCAGCAAAGGTTGTGCGGGAAAACATCAAAGAAATAGGTGTTGAAGTAAGCCTTCAGGAAGCTAAAAGGCTTCGTGGCTTGTTCAGGTCCACAGGAATGAACAGGAAATACCTACAAAACGACATTAAGCTACTCTTGAAAATTATTAATAAATTTGAACAGAAATATAAGGGCCATAAAAATTATGACTCATCTGAAATTTTAGACTTTCTTAAAAGAATGATTGGATGGGTTTCAAAATCTGATTTATTAAATTTTAAATTTTTAATTCTTTTTATCTATATGAGGGTATTTATATTTTTACTCCTTTGGGTAAAAAGTCCATTTAAATAACAAAAAATTTTTCAAAATTTTTTGGGGTATAAAATCATACTTGGAAACCTTTGACCTGCTGCTGAGAAAATACTTCAATAACCTGCATAACATTTTAACAAAAAAAGTATTAAATAGTCAAAGTTTATTATTTCCGATTGTTATAAAATTTATTCTCCTTTAAATTTATACAAATTATTTAATGTTACCTTTCCTGATTTTGTGATATTCATGAAGTATCTTCGTATTTTTATCTCCACTAATTTTTTATGAATTCTGATAAATTAAAAGTTTTATTAGTACCAGCAGATTTTTACCATGCCGAAGGAAACATTGCCTTAAATTTAAAAGAAAGCTGTCATGAGATTGAATTTTTTCTTTTTGCTGCACACGATATCCCTAAAAGGTTTGAAGAGTTTATAGGTTTATTGAAAAAGGTTGATGTAGTGCATTTCCTTATGAATTTGTGCAATATAAATTTCCCTAGAGACCTTGACAAAGATGAATTCTTTAAAAACTTACCCTGTGCTTCTGTTTCCACGGTTCATCATATATGCCAGGGGGAGGAAATAAAGCTATATGAAGCACAAAAGTTGGATATGATCCATGTGGTATCTAAAGAATGGCAGGAAATTATAAAAGACAATTACAATCAAGATACTTTCCTTGCACAACTTGGTGTCGATAAAAAAAAGTTTAATAAAAATATTAGGACCCGGCCTGGTAGCCCCTTTAAAATTGGTATGTTCGGTTTTTTTGTGGAATACAAAAACAGGAAAAGGCTGGATGTTTTTATAAATGCCCTGGCTTTATTGAAAGGAAAAAACTTTGACTTTGAAGTAATTTTACAAGGGCAGTTACACCCGAATATAAAGGCTGAGCTTGTGCGTAATAATATCCCATATAAATATTATGGTATCCTTGATTCTGAAAATGCTTTTCAGGCATATAAAAAAGTAGATTGCTATGTAATTACTGCTGATGTCGAAGGAGGACCATTTTCTACTTTGGAGGCATTGGCAAGTGGGGTCCCATTAATTACTACAGCTGTAGGCATGAGCAAAGAGGTTATAAAAAATGGCATAAATGGAATTGTGATCGAGAAAAATAACCCAAAATTGTTGTGCGATTCAATTTATAAGCTTGGAACAGATCAAGATTTTTATAATAAGCTGGTAAAAGAAGGGCTGAATGATGTTAAAGAATATGATTGGAGAAATATTGGCAAAAAGTATACCCAGTTATATAGGGAAACTTTTAAAGTAAAAGCCCAACACAGTAAACCAACAAAAGTAGTATCAGGATTTAATATTACGTTAAAAAATAAAGAGGTATTGCAAAGAGACCTATTAAGGGAATCAGCATTTCTTTATAAATACAATAATTATAGGGGCTCTGCAAAGTTGTTTATCCGAAGTCTGATGTCAGGGTATGCCGATTTGGGTGTTTATAAAGAATATTTAAAAAAGATTATATATAAAGCATAATCCAGATTTATTCAACAAAATATATTGCAGTTCAGATAGGATTTTTTTGATTTTACCAGTGTAGCCTTTAACTTCCTCACTCATGTTCAAAATATTAAGTATTATGGGGTACATTTTGTATAATCGATTTTATTTTGAATAAAATTGCTTAAAAAAAATACAATAAGATACTGGACGTCAAAAAAAAATAACTACAGCGAACAAAAACATAGCACCGAGTGAAAAAAATTAAGATCCTCTTTACTATACCTAACTTCAATACTGCGGGCAGCGGGAAGGTTTTGTTGGATATAGCCAGTAATTTGGATCCTCAAAAGTTTGATGTTCATATTTGTTGTTTTCACGATAAAGGTGATTTTTTTAAGGTTGTTAAAGATCAAGGCTTTCCTGTGCACTTATTTAAGTTTTCTACTGATGTAAAGCTTAATTTAAAAAACCTGAAAGAATTTTTTCAAATAATATTTTTTTTCAAAAAACATAAATTTGATGTCATCCATTCATGGCATTGGAGTTCAGATTTTACAGAGCCACTTGCAGCAAAGCTGGCAGGCTCCAAATGGCTTTACACAAAAAAAGCCATGAGCTGGGGCCATAGAAACTGGAAAATAAAATCTTTTTTGGCAGATAAAATAATTACTATAAACGATGAAATGGAAACTGCTTTTTTTTCAGGCAATAAAAATGTTTCCTTAATACCCTTAGGCCTTGACATTGATTATTATAAGCCTTTGCCCAAAGACCAGGAATTGCTAAAAAAAATCAATATCGAAGAAAAAGATTTTGTAATTGTATCTATAGCCAATATGGTTCCCGTAAAAGGGATAGAAATCTTAATAGATGCCATAGAACTTTTAAAACAAAAAGTGCCAAAAATTAAAGTATTTTTGGTAGGAGAAGACAACAATGAATATGGTGCATTTTTGAAGAAAAAAGTCAAGGATTTAGGATTGGGTGAGCAAATAAAGTTTATTGGCAAAATTTTGGACGTGAGGCCATACCATTCTATTGCAGATGTATTTGTGATCCCTACTAAGGATGAAGGAAGAAAAGAAGGTATGCCTATGGCTCCTGTGGAAGCAATGGCAGCAGAAACATTGGTACTTGGCAGTAGGATTTCCGGTGTCAAATATATATTGAAAGATTTTCCAGAATTGCTTTTTAATGCTAGTTCCGTTCAAAACCTTTATGAAAAATTAATTTGGGTGAAAGAGATGGATAATGCAAAAAAAGATGAATTAAAGAAGAGCTTAAGAGATAAAGTCGCTAATGAATACAATATGGAGCTTTTTATTAAAAACCATGAAAACATTTACAAGGAAATATCCTCGTAATTAAAGTAAATATGTCAGAATTAAAAGGTAGCTTATTAAGAACTGAAATTTTGCCCCTAAAGCAAACTTTTGTCAATGTCCCACAAAATAAAATAACTGATTGGGTTTGGGGGAAGGAATTTTCCTTGGATTACAAAGCAATTTGCTATTTTGTCTCAACAGGCTTTTTCCCAAACGACACAACATATTTTAATGAAATTAAGGTATTGCCTCCTGCCACTCAAATTGATGAAGATGATATATTGAATAGCAGCAAACCCTATTGGAAGTGGCATTATGACCCTAAAGATATTACTTTAAAACAGGCAGTGGAAGAGTTTGCACACCTTTTTGAGAAAATTTCTTTTGATCAAGTTAATAACAAAAGAGTAATCCTTCCTATTTCCGGAGGGCTTGATAGCCGTACCCAGGCTACTGCTTTGAGGGGATATAAAGATGTTTATGCCTATTCATATAAATTCAAAAACGGACTTGATGAAACTGGCTATGGAGCGGCTGTGGCAAAGGCTCAAAACTTTAAATATAAAGCCTTTGAAATCCAACCTTCATATCTTTGGGATGTAATAGAACAATTGGCAGACATAAATAAGTGCTTCTCTGAATTTACGCATCCAAGGCAAATGTCCATACATCATTTGTTTGAAGAAATGGGCGATATATTTTACCTCGGGCATTGGGGCGATGTTTTGTTCGATGATATGGGAGTACCATCCGATACGGGAAATGAAGAGCTAGTAAAAATATTGTACAAGAAAATCCTTAAAAAAGGGGGTTTAGAATTAGGAAAACATCTTTGGGAGGTTTGGGGGCTTGAGGGTACTTTTGAAGAATCTTTAAAAGAGTTGGTTCTAAATTCACTTGAAGAAATTAAAATAGATGATGCAAATGCCCGGCTTAGGGCATATAAATCTATGCAATGGGCTCCGAGGTGGACCAGTAACAATTTATCAGTATTTCTTGACAAACATCCTCTTGCCCTGCCTTACTTCCATGACGACATGTGCAAGTTTGTTTGTACCATCCCTGAGCAACACCTTTCTGGCCGTCAGATCCAAATAGAATATATTAAGACAAGGACACCGCAATTAGCAAAAGTGCCATGGCAAACCTACGATCCATGCAACCTTTATAATTATGATAAATTTAATTCAATCCCATCTTTAATGGTACGTGCAGGTAGAAAAGTTAAATATAAGGTAAATCAAAAGTTGATGAAACAGCAGCTGGTACAAAGAAACTGGGAAATCCAATTTTTAGGGGCAGGAAATGAAGCTAAGTTGGAAAACTACATGTTTAAGAATGATAGCTTCAAAGAGCTGTTGCCAGAAAGTACTGTTAGGGAATTCTATAAAAATTTCAGGGAAAAAGACCTTGTATTTTATTCACACCCTTTGAGTATGCTGCTTACACTTTCTTTATTTTCAAAAAGGGAATTCGGGAAGTAAAGTATATGAAAGTAGCTGTTTATTCAGGAACCATTCCTTCTACAACTTTTGTAGAACATCTTGTTAATGGTTTAGGGGCAAAAGGAGTCGAGATATTGCTTTTTGGGAAATATACTAAACAGTATATCCCCTCATCACCAAATATTAAGGTTTATGCGTCGCATATTAATTATAAGGCAATACCTTTTGTGGCATATAATCTTGCTTGGCTTATGTTACATGATTTTGACACCTTTAAAAAGATTCCATATATTTTAAAAGTTGGAAATAAGAGTAAAATAAAGGAAGCTATTCTATTCCTTTCACTTATACTTCCTATACTTATTCATAAACCTGATATTTTTCATATACAATGGGCTAAAGCTATTGGTGAATTTAAATGGATTAAGGAGGTTTTAAATCCCATCATTATTGTAAGCTTAAGAGGAGGCCAGATCAATTATTCTCCTGTTGCAGATAAAATGCTCGCGGAAAAATACAGGAAGTATTTTCCTATGGTCCACCATTTTCATGGGGTCTCAGAAGCAATAATAAAAGAAGCTGAACAATATGGCTTGGACCCGTCTAAGGCAACAGTAATTCGGCCTGCAGTACAAAAATCCCTTTTAGACAATCCTTTAAAATCCATAGGAAGAAAGGAGAAACTTTCAATTTTATCGGTAGGGAGATTTCATTGGAAAAAGGGCTATCATTATGCCTTGGATGCTATGAAAATATTGAAAAACAGCAAAATTGATTTTCATTTTACCATCGTGGCAGGAGGAGAACATGAAGAAATTTTATTTCAAATCCACTCATTGGACCTGGAAAAACAAGTTACCATTGTACATGGGCTTCCTCATGCTGAAGTTCTAAACATAATGATAAATACTGATTTGTTTCTTCTGCCAAGTGTTGAAGAAGGAATTGCCAACGTTGTACTGGAAGCTATGGCACTAGGTACACCTGTCATTACCACAAATTGTGGAGGCATGGAAGAAGTAGTAAAAGATCAATACAATGGTTTCATGGTTCCTGTGAGAAATCCTGAAGCAATTGCTGAGGCTATTAAACATTACAATAGCCTACCTATTGAAAAACTGGACAATATGAGGGAAAATGCAAGAACGACAATCACACAAAACCACTTAGTGGAAAATCAGGTAATAGATATGATTGACTTGTACAAAAATTTGTTTCAACAAAAGAGCTAATGCGGCATATGACTATAGGAATAGTTTTACCGGAAGCCCCGGGATATTCCGAAACTTTTTTTTATTCCAAAATTAAAGGCTTGATTTCAGAAGGCCATAAGGTGATACTTTTTGTAAACAACAATTCAGGGAATTTTAACCTTTGCGAGGTAGTTGCGGCAGAAAAAGTAGATTCCAAAAGGCCTATAATCCAAGTATTCAAGTTAATTTTTATTTTGGCCAAGCTTTTTATAAAAGCACCCGCAGCCATGAATGCTTTGAATAAATTTGAAAAAGCAGATGGAACTTCTTTGAAGAATATATTTGAAAAAATTTATATCAATGCACACATACTTCCGTATAAGCTGCATTGGCTTCATTTTGGTTTTGCTACCATGGCCGTGAAAAGGGAAAATGTAGCAAAAGCAATAGGGGCAAAAATGGCAGTAAGCTTTAGGGGCTATGACATCAGTATTTACCCTGTAAAAAATAAAGGCTGCTACAACAAGTTATGGCAAAAAGTAGATAAGGTACATTCTATTTCTGATGACTTATATCAGGAGGCATTGAAATTAGGCCTTTCTGAAAAAGTTGCTTACCAAAAGATTAACCCAGCTATTGATTCTGGAAAGTTTGTTAATAAAAAACAATTTTTAAAAATCAATGAACCTGTGAAACTCGTGACTGTGGGAAGGCTAAACTGGAAGAAAGGAATTGAGTATGCCATTGCTGCCCTGGGATTGTTAAGCAAAAGAGGAATAGATTTTAAATATAATATAATAGGTACTGGAACTGAATATGAAAGGCTTATATTTGCAGCTTATCAATTAGGAATTGAAGAGAAAATAAATTTTTTAGGCAAAAAAAGCCATGAGGAAGTAGTTACTTATCTAGCTGATTCTGATATATACCTACAGCCAAGCATTCAGGAAGGATTTTGCAATGCGGTGCTTGAAGCGCAAGCAATGGGTCTTTTATGTATAGTAAGCGACGCAGAAGGCCTCCCAGAAAATGTTGTTGATGGGAAAACAGGTTGGGTGGTGCCAAAAAGAAACTCCGAAGCACTCGCTAAAAAAATTGAAGAGGTGCTACATGAAGATAATGTGCTTCTGGCCAATATTCAAAATAGAGCCGTAGAACGTGTAAAAGCACAATTTAATATTTCAAATCAAATTAGGGATTTTATAAATTTTTATAGCAATTAGATGCCATTTTTATTCTTAAAATATGTTCAGCCCACCTGGTACTTTAACCTAAAACCAGGAAAAGGCAAAATACCATATTGGGCAAACTTCAAGAATTTGCCCCCTTCCCAACAAGAACTCATTGAATTTGACAATTCTTACCAATCAGAGGAAGCACGCTTGCTCGACGCATCTTTTCAGGCATGGCACAAAGGGATTATAGATATTGATGCTTCAGCTGATCTAGATGCATTGACTTTCCAACCAAAAGTAACCATTAAAGACAATTATAGGTTTATT
>JALZND010000543.1 GCA_030857845.1 Bacteroidota bacterium
CATGGAAGGCCCCACCCCGGTTTCAGCATTGATCCACGCTGCCACCATGGTAGCTGCGGGCGTATATTTATTGGCAAGGATTTTCTTTCTTTTAAACCCAAGTGCCATGATTTTTATTGCCTCTATAGGGGCTATTACTGCCTTTATGGGGGCTGTTTCTGCTATAAATCAACATGATATAAAGAAAGTGCTGGCTTTTTCTACCATTTCCCAGTTAGGTTTTATGGTGATGGGAATTGGTGTTGGTGCCTATGAAGCTGCACTTTTTCACCTTATTACACATGCTTTTTTTAAAGCCTGTTTGTTTTTGTGTGCTGGAGCAGTTATTTATTCCTTGCACCAGGCAGAACATAAAGTGCAACATTTAGGGGTGGACCTGCATTTTGATGCACAAGATATGCGCATTATGGGTGGTTTAAGAAAAAGGTTGCCTTACACATTTTGGACCTATGCTATAGCAGCATCGGCCCTTGCGGGCCTGCCTTTATTTTCAGGTTTTCTTTCAAAAGATGCTATCCTTACCGGGGCAGTCAGTTGGGCTTCAGTCATGGCAGGTACATCAGTTTTCTTTTATATAATACCTTTATTAGGTTTCATAGCAGCTTTTTTAACAGCTTTTTATATTGGAAGGCAGCTGTTCCTGGTTTTTTTTGGCAAGCTAAGGTTGTTGAAGCAATCAGAAAGTATTTCGGTAATGTATATTGCCGAAGTACCCTGGCTGATGCGGATCCCCCTAATCACCTTAGGTTTTTTATCTATGGGATTTGTATTTTCATTAAATCCAATTGATGCGGCGCAAAGCTGGGTATTTCCATTCCTTCAAAATCCAGGCACGGCAACTCCCGATGGTTTTACAATAATTGAACAGGAATGGCTTCTTGCCAATACCATAAAATACCATTATATTGTTTTGGTGGCTTCTATATTTTTGGCTATCTCAGGGGTATTATTATCATGGATGTATTATGGAAGGAATGAAGAAATTAATAAAGAATACCTATTCAAACCTACTTCCAGTAATTTTATAGGTAGGCTTTCATACAATAATTGGTTCCTTGATGATATTTATAAAAATTCAATTGTCAGCAGCACCTTAAATTCTTCTCAATGGATAGCCCGGTTCGACAAAAAAGTAATTGATAAATTCATAGAATATATCGGGATCATAAATGTGGTCCTTGCGCATTTAATAGTATGGTTCGATAAGGCAATTGTTGATGGAATTATAAACCTGGGAGTTTTTTTATCAGGAAAAGTAGGTGGCTTTACAAGGTCTTTTCAACAAGGTTCTGTGCAGGCGTACCTTATTTATAGTCTTATTGGGGCCATAATTTTGATAGCCTGGATTATTATTTAAATACGATTTTTAATTAAAAACAAAATATTGTTAGTTTAGCGATTGCTTAAGCTTCCGAAAACTTAATGAGGGTATTCATTGACCTATGCAACAACATCTGCTTTCATTCCTAATTTTTATTCCATTAGCAGCATCTATAATATTAATCCTCATACCTTCAAGATTTAAAGCTTTTTTTAAATACATCGCTTTAACAGCAGTTGGCCTACAATTTCTTGTTGCAATGATAACTTACTTTTCATTCCCGGGAAGCCAGTCGTCCGCTGGGGTGAACGTAGAAGCTGATTTCCAATTCATAGAAAAAGCTTCCTGGATTTACATGGACCTGGGGGGTTTGGGCAAACTTTCAATAGACTATTTTCTTGCTGTTGATGGGATCAGCATCAGCCTGGTAATGCTGGCAGCTTTGGTATTGTTGATCGGTGCTATTTCCTCATGGACGATAAAAAAAAATGAAAAGGCATATTTTGGACTTTATTTATTGCTAAGTGCCTCTATTTTAGGTTGCTTTCTGGCTCTGGATTTTTTCCTCTTTTACCTGTTTTTTGAATTTATGCTGCTCCCCATTTATTTCCTTATTGGTTTGTGGGGCGGGCCACGCAGGGAATATGCATCAATAAAATTCTTTCTTTATACCCTTGCAGGTTCTGTTTTTATCTTGATTGTCATTATTGCTTTATATATTTCTGTTATTGACCCGGGCAAAACTGCCGTGACATTGGGCATAATTGAATCTAATTCACAAACTTCCCCCGCTGTAATAGCAGAAGTACAAAATTTATTGGCTCAAAACCTTATTCCTGCCGATAAAATGGTGCACACCTTTAACATGGTGGCAATGACACAAAAAGCAAATTTTATCCCAGGATCTATAATTGGATTTGCTACAACGGCTACAATTGGAGGTTTATCCTTCAGGTTATGGGCATTTTTATTACTATTTATAGGATTTTTGATAAAACTTCCGGCAGTGCCTTTTCATACCTGGCTTCCGGATGCACACGTTGAAGCTCCCACCCCTATTTCTGTAGTGCTGGCTGGGATATTGTTGAAAATTGGAGGATACGGTTTGATCCGCACAGCATTTAGTATTTTTCCGGAAGGGGTGCATCATTTTTCATGGTGGATAGGTTTTATTGGCGTCTTTTCAATAATATATGGTGGGATGAACGCTCTTGCAATGAAA
>JALZND010000544.1 GCA_030857845.1 Bacteroidota bacterium
ACATAGAATGGGCTGAAAAAGACGAAGAAGAAAAAAAAATAAATCCCACAAAAGGGTTAAATAATTTGATTAATGAGATTTTTTAATTATATTTAGGTATGGAAAAGCAAGAACTTAATGGAATTATCGAATGAAGCTCTAGTTAAAATTGTTGAATATTCAAAACTACAATTACATAATTTTACAGCAACATGATTAATGCCCTAAATTTTGTCGTGGTGCTATTTATAGCTTATTCAGTAAATATTCGGGATTCTGTGGAGATTCCTGGATCTTCTAATGTTGTTTACAGTCTTTTCACTGAAGTTATTATTAGTAAAGAATTCTATGATTTAAAAAAAGACTTTGTCGATAGTGTGAATGCTGTTAATGAAGGAACAATTGTAATTCTGAGTTCAGAAAAGGTTAAGATTA
Source organism: Bacteroidota bacterium (assembly GCA_030857845.1). GTDB lineage: Bacteria > Bacteroidota > Bacteroidia > Cytophagales > Cyclobacteriaceae > JALZND01. The sequence continues at coordinate 415 of JALZND010000544.1, forward strand.
CTTTTCCATATTACAATGATGATATTTATAAAATTTTAGAGTCTGAAAAGAATTACTTTAAAAATGCTGACTTAAAGGCAACAAGAGAATTTAGTCTTAGGGTAATTGTCATTATAATAATATTAATCATTGGATTAATAGCATACATTATAATATCAAAAATAAATGTTGTCCTCATAGATCTCGCCTTTGGTAGTGCAGCTCATGGAGGCTATCGGGCCATATACCGTCTTTTCAAAAGCCCTGATATTTCCGTCTTCATCTTTGCCGCTTGTACTGCTGCTGATCATGCCCCGGCTCTGCAGTTCCCTAAAAGCCAGGTAGGCTTCTTCTTTCATCCCGTCTAAATCTTCTAAACAGATCAGCTTATGGCTCAGGTCATATTGCCCGTAGTTGTACAAACTTCCTTCGGTCACCCTGGTAAAATGCTTCTTGTCTTCCTCCGGGATAAACTTGGCTGTTGCTGTAAGCAAATGGGTTTTTCCACTTCCGCTACTTCCTTGGATCAGTGCATGCAGAGTCACCGGCATCTTGTAGCTGGTGGCGATTCCGAACAAAAAAATCCGGTTGTTTTCTTCCCCGATCACTCCTGCTTTGCCTATTAGCTCATTGAACCTTTGGATCAGGTTGGGTTTGCTTAGAAAATCAATGTGGGCTTTCAGGTGTTCATTTTTAAATGTTGGGCTTTTGCTCTCTTTGGATTGGTTGGCCTCTGCTTCCCGGTGCTGATCGAGTAATTCGCTAAGGTGTTCTATGTCCAATATGATCAGGTCAGAACGTAATTCAAGTTTTTCTGCCGCTTATCTGGCCGTTCGTTCTACCTGCTCATCCTCGTGTAGGTCAACTTTGCTGCGGCTCTTTCGCTTGGTTTTTGGATGCTCGATGAACAAAGTGATTTTCAGGCTGTCAAGCTGGGATTTAATTAAGCCTTTCACGATGTAATGAGCTGTCTGCCCTTTGTAAATGATGTGGTGGGGGTTTTTAGCATTTAGTCTTTCTAATGGCTTTTGATCGATTGGCCCTGGTTTGTTTTCTAGTGGTTCCTGTGGTTTCTCTTTTTCAACTGGCAAAGTTTCACTTGAAAAAGTAATAGGTTGTCTTTCTCTCAGGTAGTAGTCCAAGACATTTGAATCATGACCTTGCAATAAGCTGTTCACGTCCTCATTCTTTGGTGGCTCGACATTGCTCAGCTTTACTTCCGGTAGCAGGTCCCGGAACAGGGGAGCATACTTTTTCACAGCCTCTTTGCCCGGTGCATCGCCATTGAGGAAAAAGATAATTTCTTGTAAATCCTTTAATTGGCTCACGGCCTCAATGTGTTCTTCGGTCAGGCCATTGGTTCCGTACAGTGCCAGCACAGTGTATTCTTTCGCTATTTCCGGTTGCTGCAGTAAGGTAGCCGCATCGATGATGCTTTCGGTAAGGATCAGTTTCTGGGTTTCAGGATTGGGGTATTTTGGGTAAAGCCCTTCTCTATTTTTTAGGTAGAAGTGTCTTGATTGATTATTGTCGATTATCGACCGGAAGTACAGCCCGGTAATCTGGTTTTGCCTGCTCCTCAGAGCAAAGACGATACAGTTCTTTCCAAAAGGTTGATAGGCTGGTTCCCCTGTTCTTGATATTCTGCCTTTGTCCAGGAGCAGGCCGTATTTCAGACAGCTTTCGATCAAGTGCTGGTCTTTTCTCGTGCCGTGGTGGAACTGGCCGCTGTTGTAGCCTATGGTTAATTTCTCTTTGTCCAATGATCTACTTGCATGTATTCCTGTGCAGGTTTGCTGTTGTGTACCGCATTGCAGAAGTAGGTATACATCTTGGTGAGGATTGCCTGTCTGCCGGTTTCAGGCATGGCAATTCTACTTAGCTGGTTTGGCGTATTGTTGTACACTCCATTTATCAGCGACTTGGCCACCAGAATGCCCTTGTGCTTATCCTTTTCCATCTTGGCACAGAACTCGATCGCATCGCCACTACCAGCACTGCAGTTGCTGCTGAAGCATGTCCAGGTATTCGTCTTGGGGTAGAGCTGCAGGCTGGGCGTTTTGTCATCGTGCCAGGGGCAGTGCAGCCGCTGGTTCTTGTCGGGCTTTAAACCGTAGTGGTCGAGTACCTGGGCC
>JALZND010000545.1 GCA_030857845.1 Bacteroidota bacterium
TTTAATGAGCGATTTATCTGTTGATATAAAAAAGGATTTAATATTAGTGAAAAAAAATGCCACCCGCCTCCTTCATTTAGTCAACCAGTTAATGGATTTCAGGAAAGTTGAAAACCTAATGATGAAACTCCGGGCCAGTGAAATTGATATTGATTTATTTGTTCGGGAAATTGCATCATCATTTGATAGGCTAGCCCACAAAAAAAAGATAGAATTCAAAATAAAAAGCAAGATTAATGGAACAATAGTTTTTTTTGAGGCTGATAAGCTTGATAAAGTACTTTTTAATCTTTTGTCAAATGCTTTTAAATTTACCGATGATGGAGGAGAAATTGTTATTGAACTCGGGCTGTCCGATCAGTTTGATCAGGTGGTGCTGAAGGTAAAAGATAATGGTAAAGGCATGACTCCCGAACAGGTTGAACATGCTTTCGACCGTTTTTATACTGGAGAAGCCAGTAATCACCTCAGTACTGGACTTGGCCTTGCCCTCTCCAAAGAATTTATTCAAATGCACCATGGGGAAATTTCTGTTGTCAGTGAAAAATGGAAAGGTACCCTTTTTGTTATTTCCCTGCCATTGGGAAGAAACCATTTAAAAGAAGATGAGGTAATTTCTGATAGTAAGGGCAAAACCAACCCTACTTTACACCATCTTTTTAACTTAGACCATGAAGAATATATAGAAAATATCATTTTGGAAGAGGAGGCAGTGAAACAAAAAGAGCATACTTTGTTAATAATAGAAGACAACACTGAGTTAAGAAATTTCCTGAAAAAAAGACTTGTAAAAGAATTTAATATTGTAGAAGCACCTGATGGCATATTAGGAATGGACCAAGCCTTTGCAAGTGTTCCCGACCTGATTATATGTGATGTGATGCTGCCAAATGTAAATGGCCTTAAAGTTACTTCCACTTTAAAAAAGGATCTAAGAACTTCACACATTCCCATTATTCTATTGACTGCAAAAGATTCAATAGATAAAAAAATAGAAGGAGTTCAGGTGGGTGCGGATTTATATGTAACCAAGCCTTTTAGTTTCAATTATCTGAATGAAAGGATAAAAGGGTTGATCAAATCCAGGGAAATGTTGAGTACTCATTACAGTACAGAAATTAAAATGAGTACCAAGGCTACAGCGGCCCCTAAAAAATTAGATAAAAAATTTGTCAACGATTTTACGGCCGCAGTTGAACTGAAACTTTCCGACCCCGATTTAAATGCAAATGAACTTGCCGCTGCTCTTGGACTTTCAAGGGTTCAATTATATAGAAAGGTGAAGGCGCTGCTTGGGTATTCTGTAAATGATTATGTGGTTGACGTCCGGCTAAGAAGAGCCCAGCATTTGATGATTCATAGTGAAATGAACATATCAGAAATTGCTTATGAAGTAGGCTTTGCCTCTCCCGCCTATTTTTCAACAGCATTTAAAAACAGCTTTAAGGTAACACCATCCGAGTACAAAAGTGCCAATGTACATGGTTGACATATTGATAGGGTGGACCACCTAATCCTCCTGCTTATATTAATAAAATAGTTGCTGCAACAGCAAGAAAAATAGTTAATGTATCCCTCTTTTTCAGCCTAATAAAATCATCAGGATTAAGTAATGTAAACTTCTTCCCTTTAATTTATTTTCTTTTATAACATCTGCCTTAATCAAGTCCCGAAGTGTTTGGCACTTATATTTGTTCAATTTACAGGCTTCTTAGGGTAGGACACTTCCGGTTTTCTGCCGGTACCTGCGGTGCTATTGGCTCTGTATTAGTCATCCCGAGATTTGGATGGGTAGTAGATGTAAATACTAAAATACCAATTTTAATTACGCGATGGATTAATTGAAGTAACGAAAATAAATAATACTTATGATATAGTACATTTTTGAATAATGGACACTTAACTAATCGTTATAACCTATTTTGGGCAAGAAAGCATGTGCTTTATCTGACTTTGCGGAAATGTACATTTGTTCTAAACCTTGAATACATAGACGTACCAATAATGTTAGGGAAGACTTATCTACAGGAATTACTTTTTTTTATCTAATACCAAGTTGCAGAAACTATCCTCATGTAATTTCAATAACCAACTAAAACATATGCTTACCATTGGGTTTAATGACTTTTTTATAAAAATGATATAATTTTAGAAGCATGATTCAAAACCGAAATCCCAAATTGGCAAAAATTATAAAGTATTCAATTCAAAAGGTCTTTACACCTTCATATATGCCATTTTTACAATAAATGAACTGATACTGTAAATTATTGACACGATTGAGAATATCACATTGAATCTTTTTTTCAAAATTGATCCAACAAAAGATTTTAATGAAGAAGAATAATAATGTTTTATTTTGGTCAATAACGGTAGCCCTTGGAGGGTTTTTATTTGGTTTTGACACCGCTGTTATTTCAGGGGCAGAACAGGCCATCCAGGAAGCCTGGTCATTGACTGTTATAGAGCATGGACTTACTATATCTAGTGCTTTAATAGGCACCGTAATAGGTGCTTTATTGGGAGG
>JALZND010000546.1 GCA_030857845.1 Bacteroidota bacterium
TTGGCTAATGCCTTAAACTCCAGTTCTAAAATCGAGCTTTGATCCGACTATTATTTAAATTTACTTAATTAAATGGTATTCTACCGTTATCAGCCTGGTCTTTTTTGTCGCCTAAAATGGGGAATTGTATATAACGAAAATGGCTATTTCCAGTGAATATTTTGATATTGGGTATTACGGTTTGAATCGTGCCAGTTAAAACGGTCTTAGGGTGCCAGGTAAAACGGTTCAAATGATGCCACCTTTGGCTTTATTTAAATTGTAGAAATTACGGTTCGAATGATGCCAGTTTTGGTTTTATTAACTGATATCAGTTAATCGCAGCTGATTATTACGGTTCGAATGGTGCCACTTTTAAAGATCAAGTAAAACTACCTTGTCGCTCTAACTAAATCAGCGATATGGCTAATACTCTTGATCCAATGGACTTAAAACAAATCATTTCCCTTCATCTTGATGGGCTTACCAATCGTAAAATTGGTTCCACCTTAGGAATCTCACGCAACACTGTAAACGACTACATGAAGCTGTTCAGGGCAAGCGAATATTCTTTTATAGAATTGCTATGCTTTAGTAATGAAGGCTTATCCAAATTATTTACCATGAAAACTACTCTTGATGTTGAGCGCCAAAATGAGCTTATGTTATACTTTGAAGGGCTCAATAAGGCTCGAAACCATCCCGGTTTTACCTTCCTGTACCATTACCAGCAATATGTTCAGGTAGCTCAGGAACCTTACAGTTACACCCAGTTTTTGGAACATTACCGGCGAAAGTATGCAAAGGAAAAGGGTTCTATGAAACTGGAACATGAGGCCGGAAAAGAAATGTTTATTGATTTTGCAGGAAAGAAACTTCATATAGTCGATAAAGAAACCGGAGAAATCATTCCTGTAGAAGTATTCGTTGCCATCCTTCCCAACAGCCATTATACCTATGTGGAAGCCTGTTTAACTCAAAAACGTAGCGACCTGATTGCCTGCTGCACCGGGGCATTGAATTTTTACCGGGGAGTTCCCAAGGCCATTGTCTCTGATAATCTAAAATCAGCGGTAACAAGGGCCAGTAAGTATGAGGCGGAGATCAACCGCACCTTTAAAGATTTCGCCCGCCACTACAACTGCGTAATTAACCCAACCAGAGGGTATGCGCCTCAAGATAAGGCGTTGGTAGAGAATGCTGTGCACCTTACTTATCAACGGATCTATTATCCCCTTCGGGAGATGGCCTTCTTCTCTTTAGCAGACCTAAACAGGGAGATAAGAAAGCTATTGATCAGTTATAATACCTTGTTGTTCAAACGCAAAGAAGCCAGCCGTATTGAGCTTTTTCAGACAGTGGAACGTCAGTATTTAAAACCACTCCCTTCAACTCCTTATGAGCTGAAGGATTACAGAACAGCTAAAGTTCAGAAGATGGGCTATGTGTACTTCTCCCCCGATAAAAACTACTATAGCGTACCCTATCGGTTTATCGGAAAAGAGACCAGCATTCATTACACCAAAAATATGATAGAGGTTTACTTCTACCACGAAAGAATAGCACTGCACCAGCGTAATGGTGCCAAGGGAAGTTATATCACCAATACAGAACATCTCAGTAGTACCCATAAATTTTATTCCGACTGGAACCCGGAATTCTTTAAAAGGAAAGCAGCCCTTCATGGAGCAGATGTATTAAGCTGCATAGAGAAAATCCTAACCTCCCATGAGTATCCTGAAATAGGTTATAAACGGGCTATGGGGATTATTCAACTTCACAAGGCTTATGGTTCGGAGAGGCTCAACAATGCCTGTAAAAGAGCCCTGGAGGGAGGGGCTCCTTCTTACCTGCATATAAAGAACATCCTTAAAAACAATATGGATAAAGCATCTTTGTTCTATCAGGACCTGGAGCAAGCAAAGGCTCATATCCCGGTTCATTCCAACATACGGGGTGCCTCTGCTTACAAATAATATTCACCAATTAAATTTAAAACAATGAACAACAATCAGACTATTGAAAAATTAAGAGCAATGCGATTGGGGGCTATGGCCCAGCTTCACCTTCAGCAGGTGAAAGACAACCGGCTAGAGGGGCTAACCTGTGATGAATATCTGGCACTGCTAACAGATCACCAATGGGAAGACCGGGAGAACAAAAAAATTGATCGACTTCTAAAACAAGCCAGCTTCCGACAGAATGCCAATCTTGCTGATATTAATTACTCAGCTGAGAGAAATCTGGACAGGAATATGTTTGCACGCTTAAGCACTCTTGATTTTATATCCAGAAAGGAGGGCCTCATAATTTGCGGGGCATCTGGAGTGGGCAAAAGTTATCTCGCACAGGCACTGGGACATCAAGCCTGCCTCTCTGGCTATAAGACCTTTTATACTATTACCGCAAGGATCTTTAAAAAATTAAAGCTCAGTAAAGTGGATGGGACTTATTTAAAAGAGCTGGATAAATTGGTGAAAACCGATTTACTTATTCTTGATGACTTTGGTTTACAGGCTTTTGATAATCAGGACAGAGAAACGCTT
>JALZND010000547.1 GCA_030857845.1 Bacteroidota bacterium
AGTAGGATCTGATACATACACATCATCCATTACTTCTTTAAATGAACCGTTTGTAAATTCATTGATATGCGAATAAGTAGCCTGTAATCTCAGATTTGCTTTGGGCGAAAATACTACCAGTGGTTTGCGGAAAGGCCAAGCCAGTTGCCGGCGTAATGCATGAAAGAAATTGGCAGATGTTGAAATATTGGCAATTACAATATTCATTTCAGCACACATTTGTAAGAACCTTTCAAGGCGGGCACTACTGTGTTCCGGACCCTGTCCTTCATAACCATGTGGCAGCAATAAAACAACTCCATTCATGCGTTGCCACTTTTGTTCAGCAGAAACTAAAAATTGATCAATAATGATTTGAGCACCATTTATAAAATCACCAAACTGTGCTTCCCATACAACTAAAGTATTCGGATTTGCCATGGCATAACCATATTCAAATCCTAATACAGCAAATTCACTCAATAAAGAATTATATACCCTAAACTTTGATTGATCTTCCTGGAAATGATTAATTCGGTTATACCCCTTGTCCGTATTTTCATCTCTTATAATGGCATGTCTGTGAGAGAAAGTTCCTCTTTTAACATCCTGTCCGCTCATGCGAACCTCTTTTCCTTCAACTACCAAACTTGAATAAGCTAATAACTCCCCGGTCGCCCAATCAACCCTTTGTTCCGCTTCAAAGAATTTTAGCTTGTCATTCAACAGCTTTTCAACTTTTCGCAGGGGCTTAAAACCTTCAGGATAAGTCATTAATCCTTTAAACAGTCTTTTAAATTCCTCTTCGCTAATAGCAGTCACCGGTGATTGTTCAAAATCATTTTCAGTAGCCTTGCGTAAACTTTGCCACCACAATTCCGGTTGTTGATAATTATAAGGCAATGGATTTTGTTTTATTTCATCCAGCCTTTCCTGCAAATCCGACCAGAATTTCTTTTCCATTTCTTTTGCTAATTCCTTAGCATCCTGCTCACCGGAATCTAAAAGCCTCTGAACATATGTTTCCCGTGGATTAGGATGCTTATCTATGAGAGCATATAAGTGAGGCTGAGTAAATTTTGGATCGTCGCCTTCATTATGACCATGTTTACGATAGCACACCATATCTACAAAAACATCAGCATTAAATTCCTGGCGATATTTTGTTGCCAACTCCACACACCGTATCACTGCTTCCGGATCATCGCCATTTACATGTAAAACAGGAGCATGAATAGTTGCCGCAATTGATGTACTATAATCAGAGCTGCGGGCATCTTCAAAATCAGTTGTAAAACCAATTTGATTATTAATGACAAAATGAATGGTACCACCTGTATAATAACCACTCAACTTACTCATTTGTAAAATTTCATAAACTACTCCTTGTCCGGCAAGTGAGGCATCTCCATGAATTAATATAGGAAGAACAGAATCAAATTCAGAGTGATATAAACAATCTGCTTTAGCCCTTGCAAATCCCAAGACAACAGGGTTGACAGCTTCAAGGTGAGAGGGATTTGGCGAAAGTTTTAGATTCACTTTCTTTCCTGTTGGCGTTTCTACCTCACTACTATATCCCAAATGGTATTTTACATCACCACTTCCCATAGTTTGGTCTAATATAGCAGTGCCTTCAAATTCACTAAATATTTGTTCGTAAGTCTTACCCAGTATATTAGCCAGCACATTTAACCTTCCCCTGTGTGCCATACCCAGAACAACTTCCCTTACACCATATTCTGCTGCTGTATTTATAATACTATCCAAAGCAGCTATTGTAGTTTCGCCGCCTTCTAATGAAAATCTTTTTTGTCCAATATATTTTGTATGAAGGAACTTTTCAAAAATGACTCCGTGATTCAACTTTTCTAAAATTCTTCTTTTGATATCATTGTTTATTGGCTTTAACATACTGTCTTCAAATTCCTTTTCCAGCCAATCAAGCTTATCCTGCCTGGTTATATATTTATATTGAATACCAACACTGGATGTATAAATCTTTTTAAGCTTTTCAATAATTTCATTTAGCGTTGCTTTACCTAAACCTATAAATGAACCTGCAGCAAAAGAAGACGAAAGATCTGCATCAGATAATCCAAAAAAATTTAAATCGAGATTGGCACCCCTGTCTTTCCTGGCCCTGATAGGATTGGTATGAGCAATCAAATGACCTTTATAGCGATAGGCAATTATAAGATTATAAACGGCAAACTCTTTTGTCATATCGCCTGCAGATTCCACAACTGCAGCATCTTTGTCAGTAACTGTGTGACCATTTCCATGTGACAAGGCAAAATCAAAGCCTTCAAAAAACTTGCGAAATTCAGGATCTACATTCTCAGGATTTTGAACATAATCCCTGTATAAATTCTCTATGTAAGAAGGGTGTGAATGAGTTATATATGAAAAATCCTTCATGAAGGGGAAAATTTGGATTGAACTTATGTTTAGGGAGGCAAATATCGGTCAAAATAAACTGAAAACAGCCAAAGGCATTCCTTAGCCTAAGGCAGAAAGAGGTGGTTGATTGATCATTAAAC
>JALZND010000548.1 GCA_030857845.1 Bacteroidota bacterium
TTGCCAAAAAGAAAAAGGGTTGATAATATATGCATGGTGAATAATAACTGGTTTAGTAGATATTCCTGGTGTCTTATAATTACTCTTTAATAATACAAACACACAAAAACCTCTCTATGGATAGGTCAATTTTTCAACAGCTATCAAGATTGGATAATAAAAAAATCCCCTGAAATCCAGCATTTTAATACCGTTCTTCAGGAGATTTAGATTTGAGTTTCTTCAAAACTTTTTTCTATATTTTATATGGTAATTCCAAAGCTAAAAGCATTGAGTTTAGGGCCGTTGTTTAAAATGAAAAGGTCATGAAGGTCATAATTAACAAAAAGGTCAAGTCCTCTGTATCCTAACTGCATCCGCATGCCATACCTCCAATTGTTCAGGAAAAAATTGTCCCTGTCTTTTTCTTTTTGCCTTCCATTATCTGAATATACAAATTTAGACCTGCTTCCAATCCTGTATCCTGCATATCCACCAAGCCCGATCCTGAACCCATGAGCTGATACATGGTGTTCTTTCCCTTTTGATTTGTCTTGGCTGCTAAAGTCTAAAACAGGTACCAAACTAAGGTTAATATAGGAGGCCATCAATTTACTTTTTATGGCCCTTATAGTTGGGTCTGCTTCATAAAACCTCACACTTACATCTTCTTTAACAATCCTGGCACTGTTGTTTTGAAATTTGAAATTGTACCAGCTTACATTGCCTCCCCACTCCAGGTTCAATGGACCACCTACATGTGTTTTTCTTATGGAGCTTAATGCCACATACCAGGAACCAAATGGCCTTACAGTGTATAATTCATTAGTTTCATCAGGAAACCTTCCATTGTTCATGTAATTGTTCATCCCAAAATCTATATTATAAGCATGCTTAGTCCTTCTATATGAATTATCTTTTTCAACAGTAATATTTTTTTCGTTGTTAAAAATTTTGATGCTGTACCTTCCTATCCTGATATTCACATCCTTCACTGTATCTTCTTTTACAACAATTATTTCATTATTGGTGCCTACCTCTCTATCTTCATCCTGTTTTTGGGAAATAACAATGGTAGTGTCAGATAAATACCTTGTTCCGGTGCTGTCTTCAATTTGAAGTACCTGAAAGTCTTCTTGGGTGGAATCTATAGTTATACTTAAATCCCTTAACATGGCATTCAAGTCATAATTTTTTAAAGTTTCAAAATCCTGTTTGCTGTCCACAAAAATCACGATTTTGCTTCTGTTGCCAAAGTTTATGACTATGGTATCTGTTTCTGCCTTTATAGGTTGTACATCTGCTGAAACCTTGTTAAAACAGGTAAATGCAAGTGCAAGTGCAAATAATAAAATGTATATGGTTCTCATGATTAACATTAATATTTTGAGTTTTTATTTTTGATAATTTCAAGTGCAAACAACTCCTCTTTGGTTTTCCGGATATCATGAAGCGTTATTTCTGAATTTTTAATTTCTTTTGCCATTCTAAGTATTTTCCTAATGGTATTGCCATCACCTTCTTTTGGTGTGGCTTCGGTCATCATTTCTTTTTCGGTTCCTTTTTTATATGTAATGGTGATTTTAGGAAGAGGTTCCTCCACATCATTTGTTTTTGGTATCGGATCTTCATTTATGACTAAGGCATCCCCATTAAGATTTAATTGAGATTCGATGTTAAAATCGGTTTTTGTCGTTATTTCCGTTTTACTTATAAATTGTTCGTTAGAACTTTTTGCTATTTTTTTTAACTTTTTAACTTTTTCTAAAACTACCTTATTTTTCAAACCTTCTTTTTCATCATTAAGGGTAGGGACCGTTGCAATCATTTTATCCTGATTCGGTTTTGGTGCATTGTTATCTGAGGTATATCGGTCCGGCTTTTCGGCTTTAACTATGACTAAATCCACTGATTTTCCAGTATCATTTTGGTTCACTAATGAAATATATGCAAATGCAGGGATAAGGACCAATAACACCGCAGCTGCAATTTTATAATAAAGAAAGTACCTGTTTTTTTTCTTTTGATTTAGTTTGCCTTGCAAATTTTGCCAGGCAGCAGGGGAAGGTGCAACTTCATGCCCTTTGAGTTTCCCTTTAAATAGCTTGTCTATATTGTTATTCATGGATGTTTTTGCTTTGTGGGAGAAATAAATTTTCACTTTCACGCAATAGTTTCTGCAAATGAAGCCTCGCCCTGCTTAATTGGGACTTGGAGGTATTTTCACTGATCTGTAACATATCGGCAATTTCTTTATGTGAAAAACCTTCTATGGCATATAAATTAAAGATTGTTTTATAACCTGAGGGTAATTTTTCTATCATGGCAAGTAGGTCTTGTTCTTCCAGGGCATTGTGCAGCAATTTATAATCAGGTTCCCTATCTGCCACCTCCAAGTCTACTTCCAGGTACATGTTTTTATTTTTTCTGATATACCCAAGACATTCGTTGACCATAATTTTCCTAACCCATCCCTCAAAACCTCCTTGCATTTTATATTGATCTATTTTATCAAAAACCTTCATAAAACCTTCTAC
>JALZND010000549.1 GCA_030857845.1 Bacteroidota bacterium
TATGAGCAAGAATGTTTTTTTATTTGCAATAATGTCACCCCCTACCTGCTTTCCAAATTTTGCCTTATCTGCATATACATCCAGGAGATCATCTTTAAGCTGGAAGGCCAATCCAATATTTTTCCCAAAATTATAAAGCTGCTGACAGCTTTTTCTATCAGCCCCACCCAAAACAGCACCCATTTCAAGACTATATCCTAATAGCACGGCTGTTTTTAAAGTAATCATTTCCAGGTATTCTTCTTCAGTGACCACCTTTCTATCCTGAAAATTCATATCAAACTGCTGTCCTTCGCAAACTTCTGAAGCACATTTATTAAATGAACCCATAATATCTTTAAGCAATTCTGAGGGAGTTTCAAGGAGCAGTTCATAAACCTTTACTAGCATAACATCTCCTGAAAGGATGGCGATATTATTATTCCACTTATTGTGAACGGTAGGTTTTCCTCTTCGAAGAGGAGCCTGATCCATGATATCATCATGCATAAGGGTAAAATTATGAAATAATTCTACCGCAACAGCTTGTTTAACAATGGATTCAGGATTGTCCCGATATAAAGAATAAGCTAATATTGCCAGGAGCGGACGGAGTCTCTTTCCGCCCAGGCGCATGATATAACGAATTGGTTCATAAAGTTCTTCAGGGGCACCTTGTAAAGGTAATTTATCAATTTCTTTGTTTATGAGATCTGTGAACGCCTGCAGTTCTTCTTTCATTATTTACAAACTCTAAATCTATGGTTCTTCTGTCAATATCTGTGGCCTTTACAGTCACCTGCACTTTATCGCCAAGGGTAATTATTTTTTTATTTCTTTTACCGATTACCCGGTAATTTTTTTCATCAAATTCATAAAAATCATCATCCATATCCGACATACGGACCATGCCTTCACACTTGGTTTCTACAATTTCCACAAATATACCCCATTCTGTAACACCTGAAACCAATCCATCAAATACTTTGTCAGCTACACTGGCCATAAACTCGACCTGTTTGTATTTAATGGATGCTCTTTCAGCATCTGCTGCCCTTTTTTCCATTTCAGATGAATGGACACATTTTTCTTCATAATTATCTTTATCTACTGATTTGCCTTTATCAAGATAATGCTGTAACAACCGGTGCACCATAACATCCGGATATCTTCTGATAGGGGAGGTGAAATGTGTATAGTGGTTAAAGGCAAGTCCAAAATGTCCTTTTGCTTCTGTAGTATATTTTGCCTTAGCCATGGTACGAATAGCAAGAGTCTGCAAAACATTCTGTTCCGGCTTTCCTTCTATTTCATCCATGAGTGCATTTAAAGACTTTGAAATAGCCGCTTCTTCAGTTTTAAGCTGGTGTCCAAATTTTTGAGCAAAGACAGAAAAAGTCTGAAGCTTTTCCGGATCCGGATAATCATGGGTCCTGTACACAAAAGTTTTTCCACTCTTACCCTTTCCGGATTTTCCTTCTCCATCTTCTTTTCCATGCCCACCTTTCATATTATTTACAAATTCCGCTACTTTTTTATTTGCCAGCAACATAAAATCTTCAATAAGTTTGTGCGCATCCTTCCTGACTTTTGGAATAACTCCCAGGGGTTTTCCTTTTTCATCCAGCTTAAATTTGACTTCAGTGGTTTCAAAATTTACAGAACCTTTCATAAATCTCTCCACCCTTAATTTTAAAGCAAGCTGATTCAGGAGTAAAAGTTCTTTAGCATAATCACCTTCCTGGGTTTCTATCCTTTCCTGCGCCTCTTCATAAGAAAATCTCCGGTCGGAATGAATAATAGTCCGTCCAAACCATTCTTTATGAAGTCTGGCATTGTTGTCCAGTTCAAAAACCGCCGAAAAAGTAAGCTTATCTTCATGAGGTCTTAAAGAGCAAAGATTGTTTGAGAGCTTTTCCGGAAGCATTGGAATCGTTCTGTCCACAAGATAAACTGATGTAGCCCTGTTAAAAGCTTCTTCATCAAGAATGGTATCAGGCTTCACATAATGGGCCACATCAGCAATATGCACCCCAATTTCATAATTCCCATTTTCAAGGTGCTTAAGTGAAATGGCATCATCAAAATCTTTAGCATCTTCAGGATCAATGGTTATGGTGAAAACATCCCGCATATCTCTTCGGTTGGAAATTTCTTTTTCTGTAATTTCTTCTGATATCCTGGCTGCAGCCTCTTCCACTTTGGGATCAAACTCAAAGGGTAATCCAAATTCCGCCATGATGGAATGAATTTCCGCTTCATTATCTCCCGCCTGACCTAAAATATTAATAATTTCACCTGAAGGATTTTTATCTCTTCCGGGCCATTCGGTAATTTTTACAATAACCTTATCATTATGTTTGGCATTCTTCAGGCTTGTGAGCTTTACGAAAATATCATAATGCATTTTCCGATTATCAGGAACAACAAAAGCATATCGGGTAGACAACTCCAGCCTTCCGACAAATTCTGATCTGCTTCTTTTGATGATTTCCACAACCTCGCCTTCTGTTCTTTTACCGGGCCGGCTTTTG
>JALZND010000550.1 GCA_030857845.1 Bacteroidota bacterium
GAATTAAAAATTATTTTAAAAAGTACAAAGACCATTTTGACCTAAGGGGTGAACCTATTGTTATACAAGGTGGGGAGCAAGTTAAAAACCAACCCCAGCTTTTGCAAGACCTTTTGATAGCCATTAATGCACGTGGCATTTGCAGACATTCCTATATTATGGCAATAGGTGGAGGCGCTTTATTGGATTTGGCAGGATATGTAGCTTCCATTGCACACAGGGGAATACGTCACATTCGCATACCTTCTACGGTATTATCACAAAACGATTCGGGGATTGGCGTAAAGAATGGTATAAATGCTTTTAATAAGAAGAATTTTCTCGGTGCTTTTGACCCACCATATGCAGTTATAAATGATTTTGAATTCCTTACTACCCTAGAAGACAGGGATTGGAGGTCAGGTATCTCAGAAGCCATAAAAGTAGCCCTTATCAAAGACAAACCGTTTTTTGAGTTTATCAGTAAAAATGTCGAGCTTTTAAATGCCCGTGACATGAAAGTAATGAAAGAATTGATCTACCATTGTGCCGACATGCACCTGAAGCATATAGCTAGCAAAGACCCATTCGAAACAGGTTCTTCAAGGCCATTGGACTTTGGCCACTGGGCAGCCCATAAATTGGAACAACTTACTTCTTTTGAACTAAGGCATGGGGAAGCGGTAGCCATCGGCATTGCCCTAGATGCCACGTATTCTCATTTTTCGGGTCGGCTGTCAAAAAATGAATTGGATCTGATCATAGACCTGATTACAAATTTAGGCTTTGAACTTTTTGTGCCGGAACTGCTTCAAAAAAGACTTGAAGACCAGGAATATGAAATCCTAAAAGGGTTATCCGAATTCAGGGAGCACCTGGGCGGAAGGCTCACCATCATGCTTTTAAATGATATTGGAGAAGGAGTAGAGGTACATGAAATGGACCCTGAGCTCATCATAAAATCTATTAATTTCCTCGAAGAAAAAGAAAAGCTTAAACTTACTTATTAATAATCTAAACCTTATAAATGCTTTCAGGCCCTAGCCTTCATTTAACCTATTGCACTAACATTCATCCAGGTGAGTCCTGGAAAGAGGTTTTCCAAAACCTAAAAGATTATATTTTACCGATTAAAAATGCATTGGCCCCAGAGCTGAATTTTGGCATTGGGCTTCGTCTTTCTGATAGTGCAGCCAACGATTTATTAGATGGCGACAGACTTGCTACATTTAAAAATTGGCTTCAAGAAAATGATCTTTATGTATTCACTATCAACGGTTTCCCATTTGGAAAATTCCATCATAATAAAGTAAAAGATGACGTCCACAAGCCTGACTGGGTCACTTCCGAAAGGTACCATTACACCTTGAACCTTATTAAGATCCTGGAATATCTTTTGCCGCCAAATATAGATGGGGGTATTTCTACCTCTCCCCTCTCCTACAAGCCCTGGTTTAAATACGAGGAAGAAAAGTTGGAGCTTGTCTATAAGCAAGCAACAAAAAACTTGCTGAAATTAGTGGAAGTCATGGTTAAGATTAAAGCACAATCAAGCAAGCATATCCATATTGATATAGAACCGGAACCTGATGGCCTTATTGAGAATTCTGACGAGGTTATATCTTTTTTTAAAAACAGGCTTATACCTGCTGGAGTTAAATATTTCAAAAAAATATTTGGTTCCAACCCCGAGCAGGCTGAAAACTTATTAAAAGATCATATACAGGTTTGCTATGACGTTTGTCATTTTGCGGTTGGCTATGAAAAGCCTTCAGAAGTTTTTCAAAAGTTTGATGAGGAAGGGATTAAAATTGGCAAAATTCAAATCAGTGCTGCTTTAAAAGCACAAATTCCAGAAGAAGAACATGAGCGGGAGTCTTTAAAAGATAAATTTATGCCCTTTGTAGAATCTACATACCTGCACCAGGTCGTAGCAAGGGCGAAATCGAATGAACTGGTGCGGTACCCAGATTTGCCCTTAGCCTTGGAAAATATCCATAAGCCAGGTATTGTTGAATGGAGGGTACATTTCCATGTTCCTATTTTTATGTCTCAATATTCAATGCTGGGATCTACACAACAGGATATTGAAGATGTCTTACAGTATAACACAATCCATAAAGTTACCAATCACCTGGAAGTAGAAACCTACACCTGGGAGGTTTTACCACCTGAAGACAGGCTTGACCTTTCCCAATCCATCCTCAGGGAGCTTTCATGGGTCAGGACAATATTGGATGGGAAAAAACCATTTGAAGTTTGGGTAAAAGGTAAAGATGGCAATGAATAGCTGGCATTTAATATTTTTACCCAACTTAATTTTTTAATTGAAAGTAAAAAAGTTAATGAAAAAAACGGTAGTGCTTAATGTAGTTGGCTTGACCCCGGGATTAATTGGCAACAATACTCCTTTTCTTAAAAAATGGGCTTCAGAGGCTGCCTTAAGTTCTATAGAACCCGTACTTCCAGCTGTGACCTGCAGTGCACAAGCTACCTATCTTACAGGAAAATGGCCACAGGAACATGGTATAGT
>JALZND010000551.1 GCA_030857845.1 Bacteroidota bacterium
TCATTATATTTTTCCTTAGTTTCAGGCTTATAATCTTGGAAGGATAACCTGAAACATCTTTTGCTCTTTTCAGGATCCCTTAATAAAGTGAATCACGTGTTCCTGCCTTGTCCTGTGCTGTGGCTGTGTTAAATAAGCTGCAGAAAAGAAGCGCAGCCCCTACTAATAAATTTTCGATATTTGTTTTCATTGGTTGAAGTTTTAAATTTTTTTCATCAAAGTTAATGATTAAGTTGACCAAGATTGTGCCATTTAAAAGGTGAAATTAAGCTTTCAAAAACAAGGTTATTTAAAATCATAACTGTGCGGATATACAACATGCGCCCATTATTGGACAGTATGTTTTTGTTGAGGAAATTCAAAAATCCTGAGTACATTATTAAATTATTATGGTGTAATTTTAAATTCAATAATAATATTAAAGATTTTAAGAATAAGTCAGTCATGCTAAAAAATTATACTTTAAAATTCCTGATTATAAAAACCTCAAGCTTATGAAAAAATATTTCCATTTATTTCTGATTGGATTGTCTGCTGTTCTGTTCTGTTCATGCGAATCACAAAATAAAAGTAAGTCAGCAGAAGGCTTTTCAATTGCCGATGATTGGATTTTGGGTCCATTCCAGAAACAAAACAAGGTAAATCCAATCATGGCAGCTGATCCTGAAAGTAAATTTGCCTGCCCTATAAGGAGGGAGCTGGTAAAGTGGGAATCTAAAGATGTTTTCAATCCGGCGGCAGTGGTAAGAAAGGATAAAATATTTTTATTGTACCGGGCAGAAGATAGGGTAGGGATACATTCCGGTACCTCCAGGCTTGGTCTTGCAGAAAGTTCTGATGGTCTAAATTTTAAAAAATTACCCCAACCTGTTTTTTACCCATCCAACGACTTTATGAAAAAATATGAATGGGAGGGAGGCGTAGAAGATCCAAGGGTTGTAGAAGACGGGAACGGAAGGTATATCATGACTTATACAGCATATGATGGGAAAACTGCCAGATTGTGTGTGGCTGTTTCTACTGATTTAATGCAATGGGAAAAAAAAGGACCTGCTTTTCAAAATATTGAAAAGGGAAATTATGTCGACCTATGGTCAAAATCTGGCGCCATAGTGAGCAAAATGGAAGGCGGTAAAATGGTAGCCCAAAAAATTAACGGGAAATATTGGATGTATTGGGGCGATGTAAACATGAATGTAGCAACCTCTGACGATTTAATAAGCTGGACGCCCATTGTGAATGACGACGGTTCTTTTAAATCTGTATTTTCGCCCCGCCCGGGAATGTTCGACAGCCGATTGGTTGAACCTGGCCCACCACCGTTGATAAGGGAAGATGGGATTTTATTTATTTATAACAGCATGAACCTGGATGAGGGTGGTGATCCCAGACTACCTGCAGGGACTTATGCAGCAGGGCAAGTGTTGTTAGATTTAAATGACCCTACTAAAGTATTGAAAAGGACCGAAAAATATTTTATGCACCCAGAGCAAGAATATGAAATAACGGGGCAAATAGGCAACGTATGCTTTTTGGAAGGGTTGGTCCTGTTTAAGGGATCCTGGTATTTATATTATGGCACAGCAGATTCAAAAATAGCAGTGGCTACTTACAGGCCCTGAACAATTAGCACAACATCATTGATGAATGCCATGCTAAAATATTAAAATTATAGGACATAAAATTGAAACTGGGTAATAAATATGCTGATTTCGTTTCCAGAAGTTTTAATTTTTGAATTATATTCGCCTTCTTAAATTTACAAATGTCTCAAATAAAAAATCTTGCCGGGCAGACTGCGCTTTATGGCCTTAGCAGTATTGTCGGAAGGTCTTTAGGTTTTCTGCTAATCCCTTTCTATACGTCTGTTTTAACTTTGGAAGAATTTGGGATATATGGCGAATTATATGCTTATGTTGCATTTTTGAATATATTATACCTGTTTGGTATGGAAACCACTTTTTTTAGGTTCTCCACCAAAGATAAAATCCTGGAAGGTACCACTTTTAATTATGCACAAAGCTACATATTTGTAACAGGTATTGTCATTTCTTCACTCATTGTCATTTTAGCAAAACCCATTGCAAGGATTTTGCAATATCCCCAACATTATGACTATGTTATCCTCTTGGCATTGATTTTATTTACCGATGCAATTTTAGCAATTCCTTTTGCGCGCTTGCGTCTCAAAAATGAAGCGGGTAAATTTGCTTTTATCAAGTTGTTCAGCATCATATTTACTATTTTTCTTAACTTATTTTTCCTGGTATTTTGCCGGCAGGTTTACCTGGGAGAATTTTTGCCTCAGCTTAATTCATTGATTTCCTATATATATGTGCCCGGATATGAGGTAGGTTATATTCTATTATCCAATCTAATATCAAACGCTTTGCAAGTGCCCTTTTTATTTAGTGCGTTTTCAGGGTTTTCATTTTCCTTCAAATGGGACACAATGAAGCCAATGTTAAAATATGCTTATCCATTGATGTTTATGGGCATGTCCGGAAT
>JALZND010000552.1 GCA_030857845.1 Bacteroidota bacterium
AATTTCGTCAGAAGGTAAATCAGCCAAGGATTTAATTTTCCCAAACTGGCCCATGGCAGTATCACCAACTTTAACAAATATTTTTTGCCGGTCATTCATTAAAGTTGCATTCCAAAAGGTAATGGCACTATGATTTTTAAAAGCGGCCATGCTGCATAATATGCCGCTCAATTCAAAATTGGGAGATCCCCACTTTATGGTTTCTTTAACCTCTGGTGCAGCTTGGTGTACCAGGTCCCTGAAATGAGATAATATAGGGCGGGCAAAGTCTGCTGCTTTTAATATATTCATCAACCTTTTCATTTTTTATCATTTCTGCAGATAGTTTCCTGGAAGTGGGCTTTGTATGGTCCATCCTCCATCTACCATTAGGGTGGTACCAGTAATATGTTTTGCTTCTGGAGAAGCTAAAAACAATACAGCTGCAACAATATCTTCAACAGTGGCGGTATTTTTATTGGCCGATACCTGGTTCCAATTATCTTCATAGTTCGGATCGTCTTTAATAGTACGTTCAGTTAGCGTAGCTCCTGCCCCAATTGCATTTACTGTAATATTAAAAGCACCAAGTTCTAATGCCAGGCTTTTTACCAGCATATTTATTGCTGCTTTGGTCGCACCATAAGCACTTAGGTTTAAATGAGCCTGTACACCTGTTACAGAAGACATAAATAGTATCCTTCCCGGCACTTTGTTTTCAAGCATCGCCTTTGCTGCTGCCTGGGCAGTAAAAAATGAACCTTTTATATTTACTGCCAACAATCTCTCCAAATCATTCAGGGAATATTCTAAAAACGAACCATAGTTGGTAATTCCGGCATTTGCCACTACAATATCCAATCCTTTATGTTCATTTGTAAATTCCCTGATATTTGCTTTAAGTTCATTTATATCTGAAACATCAAAAGCATAAGGGAAAACAACGGACCTACTAAGCTCAGCGTTTATTTTATCAGCTGCTTTTTGGGCTACAATTACATTGATATCATTAAGGCCCACAATAGCACCTTCTTTAGCCATTTTTTTTGCTATTCCATAACCAATTCCCGCACCAGCCCCTGTTATAAAAACTTTCTTGTTGAAAAATTTATTCATACCGATTCATACCTGTTCAAGTTTTGTGTTTTTAATGTCACGAATAAATTTAAGGACATAAAAGCATATTAAACTACTTTTACTTTAAATATAAAAATAATCTTTTAAAGCAAAGCTCCATTCAAATGAACGCGGAATTATACTTTGGATCAAGAAAAAATTTTAATTTTAGCACAGCTAATATGGGAATTAATGCTCCCGGATTTTGGCAAATATTTATTCCGTTTTTGATAAAAGGCCTGCCCCTATTTCTACCAACCCGGAAATCATTAAGGGAGCTTTTTCCTCCTTATTAAGGACAAATAACCATGGAGATGCAACAAGGAACAAGCCACTTAATACATCAAGAGTAAGGTGGGTTTTCATTGAAAGTTTTTTTACTGCTCCTAATTCATAATTGGTAAACAAACTGTAAATAGTAGCCGCCATTCCTGAAGCAAAAAGCAACTTACGTGCAGTTTTATACTTTGGACCTAATAATGCAGGACCTACTGATAATATTGTGCCTACAGTATAATCCATTATACCGTGGGCTTTCGTTGAAATAAATCGCATAGGCTTTTAAATTTTATAACTAACCAATATAAAAATTGTTCGGGCTTATGATTCCTTTTGAGCGTGATTAAGGAAGTCCTTAACTATTACCTCCCACTCATCATCAAGGGAAACTTCGGGCATTTTTCTTCCCGCCCGTGCATACCAATAGGAAGCATTTCCTATATCACCTTCTTTTCTATGAAGATAGGCATGCACCCAAGCACCTTCTAAAGTATTGACATCTTGTGAAATATCATGAGCTGCATCCCAATCTCCTTTTTTTTCAAACCATAATGCCTCAACCAATTTAGGTATTCCAGCTGGAGGATGTGAAGCGTTTAAAGAATTTTTAAATTCATTAAAGTCCATATAGATTTAATTTAAACTTTTTTATTGAACCATTTTATGACCAAATACTTTTTTAAACTTATCAACTTTTGGTTGTATGACATAGGCACAATAAGGCTGACTACCATTCTGGTTGAAATAATTTTGATGATAATCCTCAGCCTGATAAAATTTGGTAAATGGTGCTATTTCTGTTACAATTGGTCGCGGGAATAATTCGGCAGCATCTAGTTCCTTTTTATACTTTTCAGCCAATAATTTTTGCTCTTCGTCATGATAATATATTACAGAACGATATTGCGGGCCGATGTCATTGCCCTGTTGATTCATGGTTGTGGGGTCATGTGTTTTCCAAAAAATTTCCAAAAGCTCCTCAAAAGTAACTTTTTTGGGATCATAGAATATTTGTATCACTTCTGCATGTCCCGTATTTCCATTTGTGACTTGCTTGTAAGTGGGCTTGTCAATATGGCCTCCGGAATATCCTGAAACTACTGAAACCACACCTTCTACTTTTTGGAAAATGG
>JALZND010000553.1 GCA_030857845.1 Bacteroidota bacterium
AACTCTTTGTATCTTGTGGCTTATTTTTCCCCTGTATGAAAAAAATAGTAATTGCTATTGATGGGTATTCCGCTTGCGGGAAGAGCACTACCGCCCAAAGTGTTGCCAAAAGATTAGGGTATGTTTATATTGATACTGGCGCCATGTACAGGGCGGTAACATTATATTTTTACCAGAATTACGTAAATATCAGCAATCCTAAAGAGGTGGAAAAAGCCTTGGGAAATATAAACGTGGCATTTTTAAAAAACCCAAAAACACAAGAAAACGAAACTTATCTAAATGGTTTAAATGTTGAAGGGGAGATAAGGAAAATGTACGTTTCTGAAAATGTTAGCGAAGTCAGTGCCCTGGCACAAGTTAGGCATTCATTGGTGGGACAGCAAAGAAAGCTGGAAAAGAAGAAAGGCGTTGTTATGGATGGGCGCGACATCGGTACAGTAGTTTTTCCAGATGCTGAGCTGAAGATATTTATGAAAGCCGATTTTCATGTCAGGGCAGAAAGAAGGCAAAGGGAGCTACTGGAGCGGAAGCAATTGCTTAACTTAAAACAAATAATGGAAAACCTTGAAAAAAGGGACTATATTGATACAACCCGGGAAGAAAGCCCATTAAGGCAGGCCAATGATGCCCATGTTATCGACACAACGCACATTACAATAGAGGAACAAGTAGAAGAAATACTGAACCTTGCCACCAGTAAAATGATAGAGGCAGAAAAAGTAAAAAATACCATTTAAGCATGGAAGTTTCTATAGATAAGAATTCGGGGTATTGTTTTGGGGTAGAATTTGCCATCCAAATGGCTGAAGACGAATTAGATGAATCTTCAATGCTCTACTGCCTGGGCGACATCGTGCACAACGACATGGAGGTGAAAAGGCTGCACCAGAAAGGCCTTCGCATTATCAATAAAGATGAACTTAAAAACCTTAGGGACTGCAAAGTGCTTATCAGGGCCCATGGTGAACCTCCCGAAACATACGAACTTGCACTAAAAAATAATATCGAGCTCATTGATGCTTCATGCCCTGTAGTGCTCAAGCTACAAAACAGGGTAAAGAATGCCTACGACAAAAGCACTGAAGCAAAAGGGCAAATTGTGATCTATGGGCAAAAAGGCCATGCCGAGGTAATAGGGCTCACAGGTCAAACCAAAGAAGAGGCCATCATTGTGACCACTGAGGAAGACCTTGAAAAAATAGATTTCTCCAAGCCTGTTACGCTTTTTAGCCAAACAACCAAAAGCACAAAAGGCTTTTATAAAATCAAAGAGCTTATAGAGCAAAGGATAGAAGCTGTCAAAGGAAAAGTCGAAACAACAGATTTTAATGCAAATGATAGCATCTGCCGGCAGGTTTCTAATAGGGAGCCTCAGCTAACGCAATTTTCAAGGGCAAATGATGTGGTTATTTTCGTAAGTGGCAAGAAAAGCTCCAATGGAAAAGCACTTTATTCTGTATGCCTGGGCGAAAACCCCAGAAGCTATTTTATTGAAAATGAAGAAGAGCTTAATCCCGAGTGGTTTAAAGCTAATGATTCTGTTGGCATTTGTGGCGCCACATCCACACCCATGTGGTTAATGCAAAATGTCGCAAATAAAATTGAAGAAATAGGTAAAAACCTGGAAGTTTTATATTAATCATCTTTATTTTAAACCTTCACATTAAATGAAAATTACCTATGCATTTTAAGAAATATTGCCAGGAGGTGTCGATCTGCAAAAAACAAATTCATGTTACCACCTCCTGGTAAAAACAATCTGCGACCGCAGCAAAAATTCCGGTAACTCCAACCAAACACATTCCTTTTATTTAATTTTAAATTTTCCGCGGAGCTTTGCTGTATGGATTTCAACTATTTTACATTAAAATATTTATATACTGGACATTTATTTTTTACTCCTTTCATATTAATTATTATGGTATGATATAACAAGGGCATCTTTTTGCCATTTTCCAAGATTAATAAATGGCTTTATATGTAATTTTCTTTTAAATATTTTAATTAGGAATAATTAAGTAATCGATTTTTATTGTGTAAAAAATTATTAATTTTGCCACGTTTTAGAACGATAAGAGTAATTGCAAAACGATCATTATGTCAAACGTTATTAAGGTAGACAAGGGCTTTAACATTAACCTTGCAGGTAAAGCAGAGAAAGTTATTGCCAATAGTCCTCAACCAGAAACTTTTGTAGTAAGGCCTACTGATTTCCTGGGGATAAAAAGACCTAAGAATTTGGTTAATGTAGGTGATACCGTTAAAGCAGGGACACCCGTATTGATAGATAAAAAAAATGAAAGGATTGTTTATACCGCTCCGGTTAGTGGAGAAATCGTAGAAATTAAAAGAGGTGAAAAGAGAAGCCTCCTTGAAATAATAATCCTCGCAGACAAAACCATTGAATTTACAGATTTTAAAAAGCACAATACTTCAGAAATAACCTCCTTAAGCAAAGAAGTTGCCTTGGATAAAATGCTGAACAGTGGGATCTGGCCCTTTA
>JALZND010000554.1 GCA_030857845.1 Bacteroidota bacterium
CTTTAAAGCACCTGAATCATAGAATTCCTTAACCTGGTCAACGGGCAAATCATTTAGAAAAGTTTCTTCTAGTTTTACTTTGCCATTGTCATGATAGGTGGCCCGCATGCCATGAAGCTTTCCATTTACATAAACTTCAGTCTTCTTTATTTTTCCATTTGGATAATAGTAACTCCAGGTGCCGGATGCCAAATCATTTTTATATTCCAATTCAGATTCCATTAGGCTGTTGGAATAATACTTTTTGATTTTCCTGTCTTTCTCCTGATTAACATATACAGATTTTTCTTTAACAGTACCACTTGGGTAATAGCTTATGTTTTCACCTGCTTTTTTTCCTTTTTCATACCTGAAGGAGTGCTTCGGATTTCCGGCAGCATAATATGATTTGTTAATGCCGTGCAATGCCCCGCTTTCATAGTTTCCTTCGATTAAAAGGGCACCATCGGCATCATAGGTTTTAAAGGTGCCAGATTTTTTTCCATGTTGATTATTAGACTCTGTTTCAAGTTCCCCATTTGGATGATAGGTCTTAAAAAAACCATGTAATATACCATCTTTATAATTCCCCTCATTTTGAAGTTTGCCATTCTCGTAATATAAGTTATTTATACCGTTTGGTTTACCTCCTTTGTAATAAATTTCTTGTTTAATGTTTCCTGAGGGAAAATATTCCTTTACCAAACCTTCGGGTTGACCTTTTTCGAAGATGCTTTCACTTTTAATCTTGCCATTGTCATGGTAAACTACCAGTTTATCAACCAGTGTATCTTTTACAAACCTTCCACTTTGCAACAAAGAACCTTTTTCGTCATATATTGCTACCGCCCCATGTCTTAGATTATCCACATATTCCTGTTCACGTTGTATGGTGCCCGCAGCATGGAATTCCGTGAATATTCCTGCTTTTTTACCATCAATAAACCGACCGGTAATGGCTGTATTGCCATCTTCGAAATACTTTATATAATTGCCATCTACCCGATTACTGTCTTGTTCTAGTATAAAATACTTTTCTTTAACAATTGAATGTAGAGAATCATAATAGGTTGTAATAGGGGTTTGTGCCACTGATGAAGCACAAAATCCCATTAGGAATAAAACTAAAAATTTTAGCTTTGTGAAAATAAACATCTATAAATCAGGTATATATTATTAAAATCTAAACTCTTTGTATAACCATTGCAGAAGCACCTCCACCACCGTTGCAAATACCGGCCACACCATATTGCCCACCTTGCTTTTGAAGGACATTGGTTAAGGTAGCAATTATCCTTGCCCCTGAACATCCAAGGGGATGGCCCAAAGATACTGCCCCTCCAAATATATTCACCCTTTCTGGGTCCAGGTTCAATTTATTGTAATTGGCAATAGCAACTACCGAAAAGGCTTCATTGATCTCGTAGTAGTCAACGGCAGAGGAATCGATACCTGCATTTTTAATGGCTTTTGGAATTGCCAGGGAAGGAGAGGTTGTAAACCACAACGGGTCTTGTGCTGCATCTGCAAAACCAATTATTTTTGCCAAAGGCTTTATGCCTAGGGCATCTGCCTTTTCTTTGCTCATGAGCACAATCGCAGAAGCACCATCATTGATAGTAGAGGCATTTGCTGCTGTCACTGTGCCATCCTTGCTGAATACTGGTTTTAATTCACGGATTTTCTCAAATTTTACATTTTTGTATTCTTCATCTTCAAGGACTATTTTTGGGTCACCCTTTCTTTGAGGCACTGATACAGGTACAATTTCAGATTTGAAATGTCCAGCTTCAGTAGCCGCTGCGGTTCTTTTGTATGATTTAATGGCATGGTCATCTTGTTGTTCCCTGGTTATATTCAGCTCCCGTGCAGTATGATCAGCACAATTTCCCATGGCAAAGTTATGGTAAACTTCCCATAAGCCATCACGAACCAAACCATCTACCAATTCAGCGTTTCCATATTTATAGCCAAAACGGGCTTTTGGAATATAATACGGGATATTTGACATGCTTTCCATTCCCCCTGCCACCACAGTTTCAACTTGGCCAA
The DNA here is from genome assembly GCA_030857845.1 of Bacteroidota bacterium. Classification (GTDB taxonomy): domain Bacteria; phylum Bacteroidota; class Bacteroidia; order Cytophagales; family Cyclobacteriaceae; genus JALZND01. The sequence continues at coordinate 2,032 of JALZND010000554.1, forward strand.
GCATGATAGATTGTGCAGCAAACATAGCTGCTTTCATGCCCGAAGCGCATACCTTATTTACAGTGGTACATGGTACATTAAAGCCTAAGCCTGCAGCTATGGCTGCCTGCCTTGCAGGGGCTTGCCCTAAATTTGCAGAGATCACATTGCCCATAAATACCTCGTCTACTTCTTTGGGGTCCAAGCCGGCCTTTTCTAGTGCACCTTTTATAGCAGCAGCCCCAAGATCAATAGCGGTTACTTCTGAAAGTACTCCACCAAAACTTCCTATTGGGGTCCTTACTGCTGATACTATATATACTTCCTTCATATTATTTTTGGGTTAATGTATTCAAAAAATATTAATTTATTAATCGGGAAAATGATAGATTGGTTTCAATTAAATTTTGTATTATAATTAGTTTTGACAGACAGAATAAAATTTGGTAAAGCTTTATAAAGATATTTAATTATATAC
>JALZND010000555.1 GCA_030857845.1 Bacteroidota bacterium
GTAGATAAAGCTGGTTCTCATGATGGTTTTGCTGAAAAAGATCATGGCTATAATTTTGAAGTTCCTGCCAGTGAAAATATATTTTTGTCAGATCCTGTTCCCTTGAAAGCTATGGGAAGATTCAACCACGAGGCAGTAGCTGTAGATCCAAATACAGGCATTGTCTATCAAACTGAAGATGTTTCAAACGGATTAATTTATAGGTTCATTCCTAATAAACCTGGTAAGCTTGAAAGGGGTGGGAAGCTTCAGGCCCTTGCTATACTTGAGAAGAAATGCTTTGATACCCGCAATTGGCCTGATCTTACCACAGAAAAATTTCAAGTCGGCCATCAATTTTCTGTCTATTGGGTAGATATTCACAATGTAACCTCACCTGATGATTCTTTAAGGTACCAGGGTTTTGAGAAAGGTGCAGCAAGATTTGCAAGGGTGAAGGCATGTGGTTTGGTAAAGGCGAATTATATTTTGCCTGTACAAAATGGTGGAAATAATGCCATGGGACAAGTATTTAAATATATTCCAAGCCCATACGAAGGAACAAGAAGAGAAAATCAAATTCCGGGTAAACTTGAATTATTTGTTGAACCTAATAATACAGACATTGCCACACACTGTGATAATTTAACAGTTGCTCCCTGGGGAGACATAGTTTTATGTGAAGATGTTAATACCCCATATATTATTGGCATAACCCCAAAAGGTGAATTTTATCGCATTGCCAAAAATATTGGATTCAATTCTGAATTTACAGGATCTGTTTTTTCACCATCAGGTAAAACCTTGTTTATAAACATTCAAAATGCCGGGATAACATTGGCTATAACGGGGCCCTGGTTGGCTAATCGTTTGTAATCTTTCCTATATATGCATTCCTTTTCAACTTTCCTGCCCCATAGCTATTAACATAAACCTTAGCTTCTTTTTAATTTTGTAAATTATTTAGATCTAAATATTTATAAGGAACTTAAAACATTCTTATTAATGTAATAGTATTTACATTTTTTGGTCTATATTTTTATTTTATGATTTTACTTTTTGAGTTTACTTTACCTTTTAAAGATCCCGTATTAATCTTTTGTCTTGTTCTTTTAATTATACTTCTGACACCTATTTTATTTAGGAAATTAAAGTTCCCAAGTATTATAGGATTAATTTTAGCCGGTGTTTTTATTGGACCTTATGGATTTAATTTACTGGTACGAGATGCCAGTATAGAACTGTTTGGAACAGTTGGTTTATTATATATTATGTTTATTGCCGGCCTTGAAATAGATCTGACCGATTTTAAATTAAATAGACATAAAAGTATAACATTTGGTGCCATTACATTTTTTGTCCCCATGATTTTAGGATCTTTGGCTGCCTTTTACTTTTTAAATTTTAACATTGCTTCATCAATATTACTCGCCAGTATGTTTGCCTCCCATACCTTACTGGCATATCCAATTACAAGTAGTTATGGAATTAATAAAGCTGAATCTGTAAATATTACAGTAGGTGGTACCATAATAACCGACACTGCTGCCCTTATGGTGCTGGCAGTAATTGCAGGTGCCGCTCAAGGTGATCTGAATGCGCAGTTCTGGATCAGGCTCATAATATCTTTGATTATTTTTTTATCTATAATATTTTGGGTTATACCTTTTATTGGCAGATGGGCATTTAAGAAAATGGAAGGTCAGGGAGAAGCTCAATTTATTTTTGCACTTTCCGTTGTTTTCGGTGCGGCATTCCTGGCAGATCTTGCGGGTGTGGAAGCTATAATTGGCGCATTTTTATCAGGATTAGCTTTGAATAAATTTATTCCTCATACTTCACCTTTAATGAACAGGATTGAATTTGTAGGTAATACATTATTTATTCCGTTTTTTCTTATTGGAGTGGGTATGCTTGTTGATGTAAGGGTGATGGTACAAGGTTTTGACGCTTTATATGTAGCTTTTATTATGATCGTTGTTGCTATTGGTGCAAAATGGATAGCAGCTTTTGCAACTCAAAAGATATACAGATATTCTGTTGTTGAACGGAACCTTATTTTTGGTTTAAGTTCTGCTCAGGCGGCTGCCACCCTGGCTGCAGTATTGGTTGGTTACAACCTGGAAATCTTTGATGTAAATGTTTTGAATGGTACCATTTTAATGATCCTGGGAACCTGCCTTACAAGTTCATTCATTACAGAAAAAGCAGGAAAAAAACTCGCGGATCTGCTAAAGGAGGAAAAACCTGATGTTGATAAAATTCAGCAAAAGATATTGGTACCTATCTCTGATCCAGAAACTATTGAAGGTCTTTTGGATATAGCAATTATGTTAAAAGATCCCCCTTCAGATGAACCTATATTTGCATTGTCTGTTGTAAAAGATGATACAGAAGCCACCGAACATGTTTTGATCAACCAAAAAATTCTGGAAGATGCAGTTAAATATGGATCTGCATCAGACAACCAGGTAAGGCTTGTTTCAAGAATTGATACTGATACTGCG
>JALZND010000157.1 GCA_030857845.1 Bacteroidota bacterium
GCTTTGGTATGTCTTAACACAAAATATATCGCTGGTATTATGATGTTGGTAAGGTGCCTTGAAGGAGGCATGAAAACTACAATTTCTGAACCTACTTCTAATCCAGTTTTAGGCTTGGCTCAAAACCTGCAGATCAGCTTTTCTGCAATGGTGCCTTTACAAGTTCAGAATTGCCTGGAAAACAAAGAGAGCAGAAAAAAATTTGAGAAAATAAATACTGTTATAATTGGCGGTGCCCCAATATCTCTTAAACTTCAAAAGGAATTAAAGAACTTTAAAAACAATATTTTCCAAACCTATGGAATGACTGAAACACTATCTCATATAGCTTTAAGGAAACTCACGGGCGAAGAAAAGCATGAGTTTTACAATGTACTTGCTGGCATAAAAATCAAAACTGATAACCGGGGATGCCTTATGGTACGTGGGGGAGTAACAAATCATGAATGGGTAGTTACAAATGATCTCGTAACAATTGTGGACTCCGATAAATTCAAGTGGCTTGGAAGGGCTGACAATGTATTGAATTCCGGAGGTATTAAAATACAGGTTGAGGATTTGGAGTTTAAGATGGAAAAGATATTCCAGGAATTAAATCTAAACAGAAGATTTTTCGTTTCAAGTTTACCTGATGATTTTTTAGGTCAAAAAGTTGTCTTAATAATTGAAGGAAATGAATCGGAAACTATAACTCATGATATTTTATCATTAATCCCCAACCATTTTCAAAAATTTGAAGCTCCAAAGAACTTTTTTTATTGTAGTTTGTTTAAAGAAATCACTACGGGCAAAATCCAAAGAACAGAAACATTAAGATCAATCATAAATAAAAATGAAATTAAATAATGCATAAAATACTTCTTTTCATATTCATATATGTTTTTTTTCCTAAAAGTGCCGTTGTAGAAAAAGGGAATGTGGAAGTACGCATTACAGGAATGAAAGATATAAAGGGCACTATCCTGGCTACTTTGTTTATTTCTGCCGAAGGCTTTCCAAGTGAACAAGAAAAAGCATATAAATACAAAGAAGTAAAAGTAGAAGGCGATACAGCCTTTATCGTGTTTAAAGAAATACCTTATGGCACTTGTGCAATTTCCCTATTTCATGATGTAAACAATAATAAAAAACTTGATACCAACATGATCGGGATCCCGAAAGAAGGATTGGGAACGACCAATAATAAAAAACCATTATTTAGAGCACCCAGCTTTGAAGAGGCAAAGTTTGAGCTGGTTTCTAATGTTTATAAAGCAGATATTCAATTAATTTATTTTTAGAACTACCTCCTAAGCCAGCCCGTTACACTAAAACGTTCTTTGTATGTAGGTAATACTTCGTGCGGTATGTCATCGCTCCTAAAACATACAAAAGTTCCCGCATGAGGAATAATATCTATAAATTTATCAGGATCATCTTCAGGTGTGTATATTCTTAATTGACCGCCAAATTCTTCATTCCAATCGAAATTCAAGTACAGCAAACAGGAAATTACCCTATGTCTTGTTTCCTTAAATTGATCTATATGTTTTTTATAAAATGAATTGGGAGGATATTGAGAAAAATGGCATTCAAAGCTGTTGAGCCCAAGATAAAGCTCCTGATTGCACATCAAACGAAGCTCTTCCACCTTCTGTAAATAGACTTTCTGCAATGCAGATAAATTGTCATTGTTGAGCCACATGACCTTATCGCCCCTGATTTCAGGCCTTACCTGAAAATTTTCTCCCCTCCCCACTCCTGCATCCCTGAATTTTCCCTGCTCTATCAATTCTTTTTGCTCATCAAGCATAAGTTTCACTATATCTAGTGAAATAAATTCGGGAATTGCCACCCAGCCTTTATCTGCCAGCTCATCCACTATATATCCGTATTGCTCCTGCATTATTTTAAGTATTATTAATAATAATAGCAACTTCTTTGAAAAATCTTCTGTTATATTTGAAAGTTAACCAAAATCAAAGTTATCCGTTTAGCAGTTATATTTTTTAATTATTAATTTTTTTTTATTTTTTTAACTATTGAAAATCATTCCTCTATCAATTATACTCACTACTTATGTTAAATTTTGAAGACCTGAAAGGTATTGAAGTTAATTGCAATACGGAAAACATCCCTGCCCCCTTTAGTTATTCCTATAAAATCCAAATTGAACTCCAGGAATCTGATAAACAACTTTCTGTAACCTACAAGCTAGTTTATACTGACAGGGATGAACTTGAAGAAGAAGATATAATTGAAGAAGGATTTTCTTTGGACGACGACTTTGAGTGGAGGGGACAACTGACTAAAGTTTGGTCAGCAGAGCTCAAAGAGATTTTCCGGAAAACCACCTGGAGCGAAAAAAATGTTCCTGCCAAAAATATAACCTCGTCACTGATTATAGCCCTTACAAAGAAAGATGGAAGCATAATCAATAAAATACCTGCCAACCCCGAATCCTGGGAATATTTTTTGCAGGAAATGATCCAGGCAATATATGAAGATAGTAACAAAGAGTTGCCCCTTGAAGTAAAATATAAAGAAATTGACGATGATAAGCAGGAAACATTGATTCTGATACAGCCGTATTTTAGCTCCAGGACGGTTGATGTTCAAATTGAAAATTCAAAAAAAGAGATGGAAAAAAAGACCATACCTTGGGGCGATCTGAAAACAATTTTAAAATCAGTATATTTTCCAGATTATGATTATCAATATGCTTTAGAAAAAGTACCAAATAAAGCTGGTAAATATATTGATAATGGAGAAGGTGTATGGTATGAATTTGGGGTTGGCGTAAAAAATCCCAATAAGAATGTGAACTCATTGGAAAAACTGGAACGATCCTTGAAAGACCTTGTAGTGGAATAATATTTCCTCACATTTTTTTATTTTATAACCTAAAATTTTTACTATGAAAAGTTTTAAATTATCACTTCTATTAATATTATCTGTAATTGTAATGGCTTCTTGTGGCAAGTGGAGCAAGACGGCCAAAGGTGGTGTTGGCGGTGCTGCCGCAGGTGGCGCTGTAGGTGCGGCAATAGGCAAAGCAACTGGCAATACTGCTGCCGGTGCAATATTTGGAGCTGCAATTGGAGGTGTAGCAGGTGCTACAATAGGAGCTTATATGGATAAGCAATCTGCAGAAATGGAAAGAGACCTTAAAAATGCAAAAATAGAAAGGGTTGGGGAAGGTATTAAAATTACTTTTGACTCCGGGATATTGTTCGATGTGAACTCTGCAGATCTAAAGCCTGCGGCAAAAGAAAATATTAAAAACCTGGCTGAGATCCTAAACAAATATGATGACACCAATATTCTGATTGAAGGCCACACGGACATTACTGGTCCAGAAGACTATAATCAAACATTATCAGAGAAACGGTCTAAGTCAGTTTCAGATTATGCTTCTAACATTGGAGTACAAAAAGGAAGAATAACCACTGTAGGATATGGTGAAGCACAGCCAATTGCTGACAATGAAACAGCCGAAGGAAAACGTGCAAACAGAAGGGTAGAAATCGCAATATTTGCAAATAAAAAACTTCAAAGAGCCGCCGAAAAAGGCAAATTGGATGTAAAAAACTAATAATAATTTTCATTTTCTGGGAGCAACAGGTTCATACCTGTTGCTCTTTTTATTTAGAAGTAAAAAATTAGATACATTCTTATCTAAGAATTCCCAACCTATCTTCTGTCGCATAAAATACCCTCGCGAACCTTAAAAAAACATCAATATTGAAATGCTGATAAGTAATATTTATTTAAACAATTTTTCCTATTCGGTATTATAATATTATTATCATTGGTAAAATAAGATATGCCAGGATAAAGGCAATGATTTATTTGAATTGAAACCTTATTTATTTATTTCAATTTTGGAAAATCCATTAGTTGCTTAATATTTTTTAAGATTACTTCAACCAATAAAGGAGGATTTTTATGTTAGCAATGAATTACCGGGGACCTCAACGGGTCCGTATCGATCACAAACCAATGCCCGAGATACTTCATCCAGAAGATGCCATTGTCCGGGTAACACGATCCTGTATATGTGGATCAGACCTACACTTGTACAATGGAAACGTTCCGGATACACGTGTGGGAACTACCTTTGGACACGAATTTACTGGAGTTGTTGAAGAGGTGGGCTCAGAAGTACATAAATTAAAAGTTGGCGACAATGTGTTGGTGCCTTTCAATATAGCTTGTGGCAAATGTGCTTTTTGCAAACAAAAACTATTTGGAAATTGCCATGAAGCAAATCCACAGGCAACTGCAGTGGGTGGTATCTTTGGATATTCCCATACCGCTGGTGGATATGATGGTGGGCAGGCGCAATATGTACGTGTACCTTATGCTGATGTTGGCCCAACTGTAATCCCTCCGGGCATGGACCTTGATGATGCAGTGATGCTAACCGATGTAGTCCCCACTGGCTATCAGGCTGCAGAAATGGGTGGGATCCAGGAAGGTGATACCGTTGTAGTATTTGGTGCCGGGCCTGTTGGTATCATGGCAGCAAGATGCGCCTGGCTTTTTGGGGCAGCCCGGGTAATTGTAATTGATCATATTGAATATAGATTGGAATTTGCAAAGAATTATGCAAAATGCGAGGTCTATAATTTCAGGACATTGGAAGATCCGGTAGTTTTCATTAAAAAAACAACAGACTCATTGGGTGCAGATGTGTGTATTGATGCAGTGGGTGCAGAAGCAGCTGGCAATGCTTTGCAAACCATCACCGGAAGAAAACTACTGATACAGGCTGGCTCTGCAACTGCTGTACATTGGGCGATCAATTCTGTAAAAAAAGGCGGTATAGTTTCAATAGTTGGAGTTTATGGCCCTACAGACAATCTGATACCACTAGGTAATATTGTAAATAAAGGTATAACGATCAGGGCAAACCAAGCTTCTGTAAAACGTTTGCTTCCAAAACTAATAGAACATGTACAAAATGGCGTGATCAACCCTAAAGAATTGATTACACACCGCATACCTTTGGAAGAAATTTCAGATGCGTACAGGATTTTTTCTGATAAATTGGACGAGTGTATTAAACCCGTTTTAATGCCATAAATCGAATAATATAAGACATCATATGGAAAATTTAATAATAGATAAATCAAAAACCAAAGGCTGGGGAATAGATATAAATCCCAAAAACGACCCTACCTACCCATTAAAAGAACGCACTAATGAAGAACATGATGGCTATACCTGGGACAGGCCATCGCAGCAGCCTATTGATATAGAAATACTTCATTCTATTGAAAGGCCTAATGTTACTGCTGTATTTGGTACTTCTGTCCCTCCTTCAGGATTAAGTGGGGTGATCAGGCGATTTGCTTTCAAGCACAGCGAAAATAGCTATGTGCATTGGTTACCTCTTTTACTGGCCGATCGGGTAAATGTAGTTGAAGGGATAATTGATGATATCGCTCATGGCAAAATTCCCAACATATTTGCCGAACAAGGTATGAAGGCTGAATGGAAATACAACCGCACAGGATTGATCAAGAAATGGGCTATTGGGATTGCTTTGGCTTCTGCTGCAATTTATACTTTAGCAAGGAAAAAATCATGATTTAAAGTAATTTAACCCATTTTGTGAAACTAAATTTTGCTTTTTATAAAAATCGAAAACTTTAACCCCAAGCTTTTCTACCTTGAGTTTTTTTTCTCAATCCTGTAGGGATTGAATGTGAATAACTCCGTATGAAATTTGGTGTAAAAGTAGGAAAAAACCCCAACCATGAAGTGGTTGAACTAACAGCAAGAATTTTGCTTATAAGAGTTTGTTAAACCCTTTCAGAGGGTTGCCTAAACTTTTAAATACCTCCCTATATTTAATCCATGGCTATTAAAGTTAAAGCCTTACGAGGCTTTCTGCACTTACATTTGTTCTCATTTGTTCTTTAAATAAATATATTTCTATAAGATAATTTTTTTACAACCTTAATTACTTAAGAACTTAATCAGCAATAGATTTTCACATCAATTTGATTTTTAATGAATATAATTTCACACAACAGGTTAATTTATTAAAATTTAAAATTTTTGCCATCAATAATCTTGGCGCGAATTAAATTATTCCTTTGCCACTGAACCATAAATCTTCTTGTCCTAAATGTCAAAGTCAAAAAAAAAAAATGGCTGGGAAAATCTCCGTGTATTGAAACTTATTAAGCCATTTAATTATCCAAAATCATTTTACTGTCTGGGCTATCTGTTATTATATATCCGGTATGGAGGTTGTTATTTTTTGAAATCATGATAATTCAGGCACCAGACTTTTGAAATAATTTCTGCTATGCCATCATTTTTCGTAACAATTTTAATGGTGATTTAACAGCACCTCGAGTATTAAAAGTGAACGTACGATATATATACTTTTACATAAACCCTTACTTGAAATTTTCCAACATTATCGTTTGGAACTTTTCAGGAGAAAATAATCTTAATTTGGGTAGAGGTGCTTGTAAAGAATTTAAGGGAAATTTCACTTTTACATAATAAATTAATCATTACTAATTAATCTTTAATGCCAGTAATTGAAAATTGATAATCAATGAATTTTATTTACCTTTGTAAAGGTTACTCCCGAAGGTCCGAAATTTTCCAAATCTCCACCTGCGGCAATCCGCGGAACATCATTCAAAAAAATAAAACAACTTAGAACAAACAATGGGTAAATCACAAGAAACATTTAATAAAAAAGAAAAAGAAAAGAAAAGGCTCAAAAAGAAACAAGATAAAGAGCAAAAGAAAGAAGATAGAAAAGCAAATTCTGACAAAGGAAAAAGCGTAGATGAAATGTATGCTTATGTAGATGATAATGGAAATATAACCTCAACCCCACCAGACCCCAAGAAAAAAAGCGTTGTTAAAGCAAAAGATATCCAGATTGGCGTATCAAGGCAAGAAGCTGTTGACCCAGCAGATTTGATCAGGAAAGGGACTGTAACTTTTTTTAATGATTCTAAAGGTTATGGTTTTATTAAAGATCACGAAACCCAGGATAGTGTTTTTGTCCATATAAATGGCCTAATAGATTCTATTAAAGAAAATGATAAAGTAAATTTTGAAACAGAAATGGGGCAAAAAGGATTAAATGCAGTAAGGGTAAAACTTATCAGCTAACAAATCTTATATTTTTTTAGTATTATAGATTTTATGCGAAATATGTGAGGAGTCTAAAAGAATTTCTTTTAGACATCTTTCATTTTTACATTTTTAAATTTATGGGTATCCCTGTCAAATATTAATCCTGCTAATATTGGAGAAGTTTAAAATCCAATGTTTTCATTATTTTGAAGTTAAATTTCAAATAAAGGATAGATTCTCAACCTTTATTTTATATCTATTTAACAACTTCATTAAAGTTGAAGCACAAATACTGTTTCGAGGAGCACTGCTCAATAGTCGCTTATATTTTTTCGATAGGAACTTGATCCTTCCTCCAAAATACATTTTTTCAAAGAGTGCTAATTTCAATTAATCTCAATTTACCTATTTAAATTATCCAAAAAAAGAAGTACCAGCCCTTGGTTTTAAAAATTAAATATTCATAAATAACTAAAAATCCTATTTTACAGAAAGCATTAATTAAAAACTAAAAAAATAATAATATTTCCAACAATTGAAGTGACCGCATGGTCGCTTTAAGTGTTCGTTTGATTTTATATTATGGCTTGCTATAAAATCTGGTATTAAATGATGATATGATTCAGGTTTAAAAGTTCCATTTCTTCAAATAAACGATCACCCTTTAAGGATTCAAAGAAGTTGATTTATATTATAAATAAACTAGTTCAATGTTTGGTCATAAAGAATAAATTATAAAGAGGTGTAAACCACCATCAAAATAAATATTGTTTTTTACCTTTGAAATAAGAGTGTGATATAATGAAAGTCTACCAAAAGATTATCCACGTGGATATGGATGCTTTTTTTGCTTCTGTAGAACAACGGGATTTCCCGGAACTTAAAGGAAAACCTGTAGCAGTTGGTGGAAACAAGCATAGGGGTGTGG
>JALZND010000556.1 GCA_030857845.1 Bacteroidota bacterium
AAACCTTTGCCTATAACCTCGCTTCTAATCCTAAAGCGGCCGTTCATGTTGGCTGGCTGGTCAGTACGGCTTTTTTGTCAAAAGATATTCTGCCGAAAGTAGATTCGCTGTATGGTGCCGGGTTTCGGGATGTGCTCATCATGGGACATAGCCAGGGCGGGGCTATAGCATTTTTGTTGACTGCCCACTTTTACAACCTTCAGAAGGAGAAGGTTATCCCTGCTGATATCCAATTCAAGACATATTGCAGCGCAGGCCCTAAACCGGGAAACCTCTACTTTGCCTATGATTATGAGACCATGACCCAAAATGGCTGGGCATTTAACGTGGTCAATTCAGCGGATTGGGTTCCGGAGGTTCCTGTTTCTATTCAGACTCTAGAGGATTTTAATGAAGTAAATCCTTTTAAAAACATAAAGGCCACTATAAGACAGCAAAAACTAGTAACCAGGGTGGCGATGAACCATGCGTACAATAAGCTGCACAAACCTACCAAAAAGGCTCAGAAAAATTACCAAAAATTCTTAGGTGATATCACTTCGAAATCAGTGCAAAAGGTGGTACCGGGTTTTGAGCCTCCCGCATATTATAAAAGCAATAATTATGTAAGGACAGGAACAACGATTGTATTACAGGGGGATGAAGCGTATTATAAGATATATCCCAATGATGGGGAAAAAATTTTCACTCACCATTTTCACCCACCTTACTATTACCTGGCAGAAAAACTTGATTTCAGCTCTACATTTACCAACCCTTCACCCTCTTCGGCTTCGCTGGACGGTACCTGGGAGCTGGACTATATTTCCGGAAGGAGAATTGCCTTTAAAGGGCTTTTTCCGGACAGGATTCCCACCATTACCTTTGATGTGGGAAACAGCAAGATCAGTGGAAATACAAGCTGCAACAACTTTATGGGGCCATTGAAGGCCTCAAACAATAAAATAGATTTTACTGAGCCACTTGCAGTTACTAAAATGATGTGTCAGGGTGTGGGTGAGCAGGTGTTTTTAGATACCATGAAGAAGGTGAACCGGTATGACATTACAGATAACAATACCCTTACATTCATTGCAGATGATATAGCGGTAATGCGTTTCAGGAAAAAATAATCAGCTTGCAATTAAAGATATCTCGCACCTTAACTTTGAAACATTAAAATGAAAATCTTCTATCTAATCATAATTCTACCAGCCTGGCTACTTTCTTCCTGTGGCAGCAATACACAAAAAGAAACACAAAAGGAAGGAATGTCAAAAGTTACTGAGGAAGCCTCCTGTTATGCATGGATCTCCGGACAAGACAGTATTGTATTGCATTTCGAGGTTAATGAAAATATAGTCACCGGCGAATTGAACTATAATTTTTTCGAAAAAGATGATAATTCCGGACGGATTGAGGGAATTCTTTTAGGAGATACCATAATGGCAAGCTACATCTTTGAATCGGAAGGCGTGTCTTCAACCAGAGAAGTTGTTTTTTTAAAAAATGATGACTCTTATATTGAAGGTTTTGGTGAAATGGAAGAAAAGGAAGGTGCGATGATCTTTGCAAATAGAAAAACCATCAGTTTTGATTCGAAGAATACCCTCAAGGCCATAGATTGTGCTCTGGACAAAGAAGGCTGTGCAGGGCTTATGGGCTATTTTTGGTCTGAAATTGAAGGTACTTGCTTGAAAGCCCGTGAACGCGGTGTGCGTTTAAATCCTGTAAATGGCCCGGGTGTAGTTGAAAAAGCTGCCTTTATTATTATTTCTGAGGATCAATCGAAAGTGGAGCTGTTTCTTCCTGGTAAGAAACCAGTTTTAATGGAGCGCAAAGGTGAGGAGGGAAGTCATTACTGGGAAAACGATGATTTAAGGCTTTATCCCTGGAAGGGATATATTTTGAAGAGGGCAGATGAGCTATTATATGCTGGGAGTTAGCCCTGGCTTATTCATCATCTACTTTAAAAATGATGCTGTTATTTGAAAACTCCTCATAGGATAGTTTCACTGATTTATCGCTTCCGGAGATTTTAATTCTGGACGCATCAATTCCTTTCATCAATAAGTAATTCATTATTTCCTGGCTTCGCCTGGCAATCAGAGAGCATAAAAAATCCTATCAACAGTATAGAGAATAAACCTGCTATTATTAGTTTAAAATAAATAAAGAACCTCATCACCTTTATAAATTATTTCATTGATAATTTTGTTGATTGCTTAATCTACTTTTTTAAAAATGATTCTTTCACCTCCCTTTTTTATCAGAATCAATCTGTTATTTTCGAGCTGGTACCGATTTACAGCATCTAAATGAGAAATGAGTAAATCCGCCTTTTCTTCATTATCGCAAGAATCCGTTGAAGCTTTAATTTTTTTAAATTGTAAAACCTCATGCTCAGAGAAGAGCTTTCCGTTGAGATGAGCACATCCTGTGGAAAGGCTAAATCTTGCTTCTTCCGCATACATCTCCATAACGGGGCGCTCTTTACC
>JALZND010000158.1 GCA_030857845.1 Bacteroidota bacterium
ATGTATGGCCGTGATTATGGTGAAAGATTAAAAAGTGGAGGCTTTGAAGTTTCAGAAATTGATTATGTAGCAGAACTTGAAGAACACTTGGTAATAAAATATGCACTGCCGAGGGATGAAGTTATTTATTTGTGCAAGAAATAGCTTTTATTTTAGAAGAATTACTCTCATACCAGAAAACTCATTTTGTTTAACAATTTGCACATGAACAACTTTATTGCGGAATTAATAGGGACATTTATATTGATTTTATTGGGAAATGGGGTTTGCCGATCCTAAAATCCCTTCCAGGCTCATGGCTCCTACAATGGGTGATCAGCAAACTTCACAACATGCCGTAAACTTAATTAATGGCTAACCTATTTAGGTTTTTGATTCAAAGTAACCATTTCTGAAATAAAACCAATACCATATGCAGATAGTTGTACTATAGCAGTAGCAATACTAAGCACACCTACTTTCAGGCTGTTATTTGAAATTGCAGCATCTAACAATATTAGTGAAAAATACAGCAGAACAAAAGCTGATGCTATTTCAAAGAAATCTTTCCAAAAAAAGAAAGTTAGAAGATAAGTGATCAGACCAAGAAGGAAAATTGCGGGTAAAAAATGGACTGGCTTAAGTTCCGATGGGAAAAATCGATAAATGTTTATCCTTGCCCTTCCAAAAAAATGCAACTGCTTAAAAAACTGTAAGAGGTCGGTTCGCCTTTTATGATAAACAAAGGCATCTTCTATCAGCCCTATTTTAAAGCCCGACCTGCTGATCCTTATACTAAATTCTATGTCCTCCCCCATCCGCGTAATTATATATCCTCCTGTTTTTTCAAACACCTCTCTAGAAATACCCATATTAAAACTTCTTGGATGAAATACCCCTGCATGTTTTTTCCTGCCCCTGATGCCTCCTGTGGTGAAAAAAGAAGTCATTGAATAACTAATTGCTTTTTGCAAAGCATTAAAAGAAGGATGTGCCTTATCTGGCCCTCCATATGCATCAAGGTAATTATTTTCCAAATGAAAGTTTAAAATGGACAGATAATCTGGGGGGATGAGGCAATCAGAATCAAATACCAAAAAATAATCACCTTTTGCCCTTTTAAAACCAAAGTTACGGCTAAATCCTTGACCCGAATTTTCTTTGAAATAATAATCAATATCTAAGATTGAACGAAATTGATCTACTACCTCTTTGCATGGCACCTGAGATCCATCTTCAATAACAATTATTTCAAAATATTTATAGCTTTGTTTGGTAAGGGATTCCAATAGTTCTTTTACTTCCTGAGGCCTATTATAAACAGGAATTATAATTGAGAATTTCCGCATTATTGATGCAAACCTACTTTATCAATAATTATATATTCATCTTTACTATTTCCGCCCCTTAATGAAAGCATTTCCGCAAGAAAACCTGCCAAAAACAATTGAACACCAATAACCACAGCGACAAGGGCAAGGAAAAATAGTGGCTGATCAGTAATATTTCTTGCAGGCTGATGCATTTGGATCTTATATATTTTTAGGGAAATAACATATAAGGTAATGATCAATCCTAATAGAAATGAAATCGTCCCCATACTTCCAAAAAAGTGCATGGGCCTTCTTCTAAATTTGGATACAAAGGTTATAGACAGCAAATCTAAAAATCCTGTTATCAACCGTGTCATTCCAAATTTTGTTGTCCCATATTTTCTGGCCCGGTGTTCTACCACCTTTTCGGTTATTTTTCCAAACCCACTGGATTTGGCGATATAGGGTATGTACCGGTGCATTTCTCCATAAACATTTATATTTTTCACCACCCTTTGGTCATAAGCTTTCAGCCCACAATTAAAGTCATGGATGTGGATCCCGGTAAAAACCCTGGTAAAATAATTAAAAACCTTTGAAGGGACGGTTTTATTCAAAGGATCATTTCTTTTCTTTTTCCATCCGGAAACCAAATCATATTTTTCCTGTACGATCATCTTGTACAGTTCCGGGATCTCATCAGGGCTATCTTGTAAGTCAGCATCCATTGTTATGACTACTGCTCCAGAAACATAGTTAAACCCAGTATTTAAAGCGGCAGATTTACCATAATTCCTGCTGAATTTAATCCCTTTAACATTTTCATCAGAATTGGAAATATTATTGATAAACCTCCAGGACCTATCTGTGCTGCCATCATCGACAAAAATTATTTCGAATGAAAATTGATTTTCATGCATGACACGCTTGATCCACTCGTACAATTCCCCAATCGACTCTTCCTCATTTAACAGCGGGATCACTACAGAAATATCCTTTAATACGGTCATTATTAACCCTCAAATTGTGGTTTTGATTTTTTTATAATAGCTCCAATTATCAATGCACCAATAACATAAAAAATCAAACTGTATAAAAAGCTTTTTAAGATCCCTGTTAAACTAAATTGATCAACCATACTTGCCTTAATTTTATCCATTGTATCATCTATTTGATCGTCTGCCGCACCA
The DNA here is from genome assembly GCA_030857845.1 of Bacteroidota bacterium. Taxonomy (GTDB): domain Bacteria; phylum Bacteroidota; class Bacteroidia; order Cytophagales; family Cyclobacteriaceae; genus JALZND01. The sequence goes on from JALZND010000158.1 coordinate 2,483, forward strand.
AATTTCTCCATCATAAGGGTAGTTTCTTCAATAGATGCCTCTGTCAAAGTAGTTGAAAGTTCTGGATCTATCACATTATAAAGTAATATATTGAATATCAAACCTATAATGCCTGAACATAATAATACAAGAAATATATAAATAAACGCTTCTTTAAAAGGAAGATAACCACCATTTTGCTTTCTCCATTCGAAACCTGCATATAAAATTAAAGCTATATTTATTACCAGGTGGATCAAACCAAACCACCATTTTGCCATTAATGTCACATCCACAACGTAAATTAACAGAGTGATGATGATGTTAACCATTGCAATGATTATCCCAAATTTCAAAACCTGATTTAACTGATTTGGCCTATCGTAAGTATTTTCCATAAGAGCTGTTTTTAAAAATTATCTGCGCAAAACTACTGATATTATTAATGTTATAAAAAGTCCTGTAAAAATCTTTTTTAAAAAATCGTCAAAAGCTAAAATAATAGGCGTTACATTCTGCAATTCATCAAATGTATTATTATATACATCATCGGAGGTGTTTTCAATTATCATTGGCTTGTATTCCTCTAGCAATAGGGTTCTGTCAGCAATGTATTGCCTTAAGAAGTCGTCACCCAAAAGGGATAAAAATGACCAAACCACAATAGCGGAAAGTAAGGCAATAAAAGAAACCGTTAACATTCCTAATATCATTGCCTGCCAAAATTTAATTTTACCTCCGTACCTATAGTCCCTGAATTCTTTAATTGCAAAAATTACAAATATAGGGACAATGATAAATCCAAAATCCAGGCTCTTATTGGCTACCAAAGGGTTAATATCAAAATAAACCATTATTGCAAACAATAGTGCAATCAATATTCCGCCCATCAACCCAAATTTGAAGGCGGTTTGAAAATAAGGCCTGGAATTACTCATGCTTAGAAGCTAGATTTTCATCATATTTAAATTGATTGTTATTAAAAACTGCTACTACCTTGCCTCTTAATTTCTGGTTGAACAATGGGGAATTGTGAGATTTCGATTTATTTGTCTGCTCATTGAACGACCATTCCTGGGAGCTGTTAAACACAGTAATATTCGCTTTAGATCCTTCTTTAATTGTTGGCTGGCTGACTTTGAGGATCTTTCTGGGGTTGTAATTTATCTTTTCAAGGATTTTTCCCAAACCAATTCTTTCCTGAAATTGATTTAATATTGGAAATACAGTTTGAAGGGCGATAATCCCAAATTCAGCAAGGTCAAATTCCAGGTTTTTGCTTTCAGCATCCTGTGGCGTATGAGCGGAAACTATAACATCTATGGTATCATCAATTATACCTTCAATTAAGGCTTCAATATCTGTTTGTTCCCTAAACGGAGGGTTTACCTTATAATTAGTATCAAAATCCTGGAGGACGTTGTCATCAAAAAGGAGCTGGTGTGCGGCAATATCGCATGTAACAGATAAACCTTTTGACTTTGCTTCTTTGATCAACTTGACCCCTCCCGCGGAAGATATATTACTGAAATGAATTTTACCTCCGGTATATTCCAGGATTTTAAGGTCGCGCATCATCGTTAGTTCTTCCGACAAGCTAGGCATACCTTTAAGGCCCAATAAGGTACTGTTTACGCCTTCGTGCATGTTGCCAAACATATTCAGGAATTTATCTTCAGCTTTGTTTATCAGCAAACCATCAAATTGTTGAAGGTATAATAGCGTTTTTAAAAGTACATCTGAATGCCATAGGGGCTTTTCCCCATCGCTGAAGGCAATAGCTCCAGCATGGTACATATCGATCATTTCTGTAAGTTCTTCCCCTTTGGTTTGAAGGGTAACCGCACCCATTGGATAAAGCTGAACCAGGCTATGGAAGTTCCTGGATTTGATATAGCTTATTTCGTTCTTTGTTTGAATTACCGGGCTGGTATTAGGTAAAAGTGCTACTTCAGTAAAACCACCTGCTGCTGCAGCTTCACTACCAGAGAACAGGTCTTCTTTGCTTTCAAACCCAGGATCTGCAAAATGGGCCCGCATATCAAACCAACCGGGCGAAGCTAGAAGTCCAGGGCTTTCTATTATTATTTCAGCATCTAAACGTTCATCAGAAATATTTTTTATTAGACCATCCTGAATGAATATATTAGTAGTTATTCCATTGTGAAGTGAATCTTTGTCAAAGATTTCTACGCCCCGAATTTGGATATTCATTGTTATAAAAATTTTTCAGAAACCACGTAAAGAAAATTGCAGAACAGACTTTGTTCAAATTTTCCAAAAAAATCCCCTATAAAAACCTAAGGAATAATATTTCGCAAAGTAAAAAGAATAATGCTAATATAATTGCATATTCCCATAATGAAATTCCAAAATGTGCCTCTTTCATTTCTTTTGTAAATTGAGAGACATTATCGGCATTAAAAAGTTTTACATTTTCATTTGCGGCAAAAAGGTTCTTCAGTTCATCCTCATTGTATGTTTCCAACAAAGATTCTGATTTGTCAAAATTAAAAGCGATTGTTTTTTGGATCTGATCTTTTTGTACCAAGTTGTAATATCCTGACTGTAAAATATTTTTAGGGACTTCTAATATTAAGTTCGTACCACGGGTTCTTTGATTGGGGATCAACTGTTGGTCTTTATTTTCTAATTTATAAACATCATTTGCCGCTACAGTATCCATTCTAATTGACAGTACAGGTTCATTAACTGAAAAATATAGCCTGTCATTCATGGATTTACTCATTGCGGCTATTTTGTACATTACCGGTACAAATATGGCATGTTTATGAAAATTTGTAAATGAATTATGTAAAGGTGAACCCAATAAGTATACCCTTCCCACATCAGATATTTCTGATAAAAATGGCTCTCCATTGTTGAAATTTAAAAGGCTTGAAGCATTTGAACTCCATTTTAAAGTTCTGCGGGCTTCAGGCATATCCATTACAACATTTGTCTCTTCAAACACATTTTCATAAAATGGGTTAGCAAAATCTGGTGGGGCTATGTTTTTTCTGTCAGTACTTTGATTTGAAGAAAACCTGATATTGTCAACTAAAGATTCAAAAGAAGAAGGATTAATATTTTCAGAAGGAACAATCAAAATATGCCCTCCATTTTGAATATAACTTTTAAGGGAATTTGAAAGGGAAGATGAAACTTCCGATAAGTTATTAATAACAATTAAATCTGCCTGGTTGATCTTTCCATAATCTACATTATTGACATTGTAGCTGGAAAAAATAAAGACATCAGGATTTGCATATACTTTTTCAATATTTGCTCCTGCAAGCGTGCTTTTTATTTCAAGTATAGATATACGCTCTGCTGTATTTAATGCAAAATAAAATTCATTATCGAATGTAACTGGAAACTCCTCAAAGTTAATCCTACACTGATTGTTTTTTTGCAACAATCCAGGCGCTATATCAAATTGAAGAACATTATTTCCCTGAGCGGCAATGTTAATACTTGTATTTGCTACCTGCACCTCATTGATAAATAATTTTACAATCAGATCCTGGATGCCTTCCCCTGAAGTATTGTACAAGGAGGCTTCGAGTTGATTTTTTTGTCCTGCGAATAGGAATGGCTTCGTCAAATAAACTGAATCAATAAAAACATTTTGTGTTTGTGAAGGTGAAAGTGGAATAAAAGAAAAGTTATGAATACTGTCTATTCCTAAACCATCAATTGGACCTAAAGTAGATTTTTGAAAATCAGAAATAATAAAAACATCCCCTTTTTCCATTGTATAATCATCAACCCTTCTTAGCCTGTTCAATACCTCTGGTAGCGACCTTGAAATTGTAGAATAATCTATTTCCGTTATATGCTCCTTGATCTGCTCAGGGGATTTTTTAGTATTTGAAAATGAAGAAAATTCATTTGTTAAAAAAATAAATTGGCTATTTGCCGGATATAAATTCAATATCTCATTTACATAATTAACAGCTAGGTCTAATAAGCTTTGTTCATTATTAACTTTATTAGACATGCTATAAGAATTGTCCAAATAGATATACACAGATTGGTTATTTAAGTCTTCTTGGGAACTGGGAATAAAAGGTTGGGCAAAAGCCAATACCAGAAAGGCAAGAAAAAGCATTCGTGCAGCTAAAATTAAAATGTGTTTTAGCTTTAGTTTTGCACTACTGGCTTCTTTAACATTTTTCAGGAATTGATTATAGGAAAAATATATCCTGCGGGTCTTTTTAAAGTTAAAAAGATGAATGATTATAGGGATTGATAATGCTAGAAGACCAAAAAGAAAAAGTGGATATAGAAAAATCATCAATTTTTGAATAAAATAATTTAATGCAAATTTTGTCAGTATTGCTTTAATAATAATGAGTTAACCGGTAAAAAAGTATACTATATATAAAAAATTCAGGAATGCTACCTTAAATTTTCTAATTCTTTTGACCTTCCTTGAGTTGCGGCCTGTATTCAATACTTCTTCCGGATTACAAACCCTGCTTTTCATTTTAAACTACAAGTCTCACGAAAATAAAAACTTGCGATTACGGGGTGAATTACTTATAGAACCATTCGTTATCAAACTTTAATTTAAGCCTGCCTTTATCCTTTTTAGTGTCATTTAAAAGATTAACATAAATTTCCGATTTGTCTTTCAAAAAGAAGGACCTTTTCTGCCCATATATATATACTTTTTTTTCAAATTTATCTATTAAAAATATGGTAACGGAGGTGATACTTAATAAATGATCTAAACAGCAACATAGGTTTTTAATGGTAATTGGATATTGAAATGGCCCCTCATATACTTCGCCCATTAACAATATTTTTATATCAAATTTTGATAAATCAACTTCCCCTTCATGTTTTATATAATAAGCAATATCTTTATGAATAGCTTCTTTGCAACCTCTACAATTATCTTTAATTTCTGATGATGTTGTGAATTGCTTATACTCCGAAACATTCTCAGTTAGTTGACCTTTCTTTACATTTCGTCAACAAGATTATGATTAAAACAAAAAGTACTTTTACTAAAGTAAAATTCATTATTTTATTAGGAGTAATGCTTTAGTGAAAATCTTAGTTACAATTTGTTCCATGTTTGCAGGCTTATTAGGGGTTTCTTCTTTTAATTCCTTACGATGACCAGAGGCAATTATTTGGTTTATAAGTCTGGATAAAGTTGAATGAATTTTCTTCCCAATTATTTTACTAATATAAACTAATACATTTCATTTATAAAAACGGCATAAAAAAAGCCCCAATATAGGGGCTTTTGATAAAAGGCTGGCAACGACTTACTCTCCCACCTGTTACGGCAGTACCATCAGCGCAGCTGGGCTTAACTTCTCTGTTCGGAATGGGAAGAGGTGGACCCCAGCGCAATAGTCACCATTTATGTCTTTGTAGCGGTTAGCTTTTAGCAGTTAGCTTTGCACTACGTTAATCCTTTGACTATAAGCCCGTCTGGGCGCAATAGTCACCATTTATGTCTTTGTAGCGGTTAGCATTTAGCAGTTAGCAATTAGCTTTGCAC
>JALZND010000557.1 GCA_030857845.1 Bacteroidota bacterium
TCTCTTCATCAGGGATAGAAAATCAATAAAAAATGGTGATTTCTGGATCTCTTATTCTTTACTGGATTCAAAAAGAAACCATCATGATTTTCCGCATTTGTCTAGAGTATCTTTATTCAGCACCCATAATTTGTCTCTGGTATATAAGCACTGGATCAACCCAATAAGAACACAGGTTGGCGCAACTTATAGTTTTTCAAGTGCAAGGCATTATCATGATCCCAATAAGGAAGGGTTTATGAATTCTAAAACTAAATCCTTTAATGACCTTAGCTTTAATGCCGCTTTCCTTTACAAGCCTAACATCATTCTTTATGTATCTGCTGCCAATATTCTTGGGATCGAAAATGTATTTGGCTATCGCTTTAGTGAACAACCAGATTCTAATGGGGTATATGCCCGTCAGGCGATAGGTCAGCCTGCTCCAAGATTTCTGTTTATGGGATTGTTCATTACGCTAACTAAAAATAAGAAAACCAATCAGCTTGAAAATCTTAATTAACCTGTTTATAAAATTCTAAAAATTATAAAATCATGAAATCTATTTTGCTAATCCCATTCCTTTTACTTGGAATATTTTCAAAAGGTAATTCAATATCAAAAGGTAACTTATTAAACGAAAAAGGATCCATCATCATCACCATTAAAAATATAAAAGCTGTGGATGGGGCGATAAAGCTTGCTTTATATAATAAAGCCGAAGGATTTTTAGGTGAGGGCAGTTTTCTCACAAGTAATGAAACGGTTGCGGGAAAGGATGAAGTGACCATCAGACTGGATCATATTCCTTTTGGCACCTATGCGATTTCTCTTTATCATGATGAAAATGGAAATGGTGAGCTGGATAAGTTTTTAGGATTTATACCTAAAGAACCTTATGGTTTCTCAAACGATGCAAGAGGAAGCATGGGACCTCCAACTTATGACCAGTCAAAATTTGATTTAAAGGAATCAGAATTGAAAATGACCATTACAATTGACAAATAATTTTTATCAAACCAAAAATTAAGAATATGAAAAAGTTGATCTTACTGATTTTGATTTCGTTACCTGTTACTTTTACATTTGCGGATGATGCCTATACAAAAGCCATGAAGAAAAATATATCTTCATTAAAACAAGCATCTACTTTGGAGGAATTAACGGAAGTAGCAAATGCATTCGAAAGAATTGCATCCTTAAAGAACGAAGAATGGTTGCCCTTTTACTACAGTGCCTATACTAATGTAAGGATCAGCAACTTCCAAAAAGATGCCGCGGCTAAAGATAAATATCTGGATAAAGCTCAGGAAAACCTGGATAAAGCCATCTTAATACGGCAAAAAGATTCTGAAATTACTGCACTACAAGGTTTCCTCCTTATGTTAAGAGTAAGTGTTGATCCCGCTAACCGGGGACAAACTATGGCAGGAAAAGTGACTGCCGTATTAGAAAAGGCAGTTCAGTTGAATCCTGAAAATCCGAGGGCTCAGTTTTTAATGGGAAACTGGGCTTATGGAACAGCCCAATTCTTTAAATCAGATACAAGTGAGGCTTGTAATATGATCAAGAAGTCATTGATATTATTCGAAAATCAACATGGAGATGAGTTACAACCTGATTGGGGTAAAAATCTTGCCACGGGGATGCTTCAGAAATGTGAGGGGCAATAAATCTGATACAATAAAAGTTTTGCTGATTTTGTGTAAATTGACAAGATTGCGTTGAGTATAACGCTGCAGTATCAATCATCAAAGGTTTGAGCCTGGTTCATAAGGATTTATAAATTAAGATTTTTATTTACTGTCGTCCGGTTAATTTCCTTTTTGATGAAAATAAATCTTTAACTTGTTTTCCATTCATTTAGGGGTGTTTCTCTATCCTCTAAGCCGAGTTTGCAAAAACACCCCCTTCGTCAGGCTCAAATAGGTTTAATTGCATTTTATTTAGTTCCTTCTCTTTTTCCTTTAGCCATTCGGCAAAGGGGTTCATCAGGAATTTTACCAGACTTACATAAGAACATAAATTCTTAGCGGCTATTTTTACCATGGTAGCAAAGTCTTCTGCCTCTTTTATCTGCCTGTGAATAACTTCAAACAACAGGTTTAGAATCAATGCCACCCATATCTGTATTTTGATTCCATTCTCGCTGTCCGATAAAAAGTAGGTCAATTCGAAATTCTGCTTTAGCTGTTTGAACAAAACTTCTATGTTCCATCTATTCTGGTACAACAGGCATACTGTCAATGCTTTAGCACCAAACATATTAGTGAGAAAAGCCAGCTTTATTCCGCTTACAGGATCAATATAGCATATCAGCCTTGCCTTTACCTTTTTTATTGTCTTGTCATTCTTGCATTTATAGCTTAGTTCAATCAGTTGGTCGGAGATAACGCCATCTTCATAAAAATGCTCAACCTCCAGTTGCTCTATGACTTTAAATTTTGCATTATCATTGGGTCTGGTGACATAAAACCGGTTACTGTCATTCCA
>JALZND010000558.1 GCA_030857845.1 Bacteroidota bacterium
ACCCCCTGGGCCACCCCCCGCAAGATCGAGACGACCACCGAGCAGGCGTAGTGGGTGCCCTGGAAGGCCGTGCCGGTGAACACGTTGAAGAACTTGCCGCAGCCCTTGCACTGGTGGGTGAGTACCGGCGAGCGCTGGAAGCTGTGCACCCGCTTGTCGTGGCCGCCGCACCGGGGGCAGCCCATGTCGCCCTGGTGCAGCAGGGCCAACAGGTGCTGGTAACACTTGCCCTCGTCGAGCAAGTCGTCGATTTTATAGCTGAACATGGTTGTGCTTTTTCCTCAAAGATACACCTTTACAAACGAATCACCCATATGAGCCAAGCCATTTACCGTTCTTTCACCCCGGCAGAAGTTTATCCGTCATAACCTTACACGCCTTGTCATTTACGGGAGCTTTGTCCTTTTGCTGCTCTGGAGTATGTCTAAGATAGTAGGGATGCAGCAACAGGCGAACGTATCAGTGCAACACATTGAAGATACGATGATGGCCTTTTACCTTAAGACAAGGGAGCAAACAGATACGGCAGGAATGGCCGCTTACATGAGGCAGCACTTATCGGGGGCTGAATACCAACTGTGGCTGCAGGATGAGAAATAAAGAGCATCTCCCAATACCACGAGTTGCAACAATGACGAAAGAGCTACTCCTATCCGAATATGGGCCTATCTTCTTGATCGTGCGGTGGCTGATCCAATTTTAGAAGGCTCTGTTTATCATAATGGTTGTTATGTTAATGCGGAGTTGTTAGTAAAAGCAGACTTATCGGAAGGTCACCTGTGGCAGTTAACGATTCTGGTTTGCGGCGGGTGGAGTCGTGATGGAGACTCTGCCCAACGCGCGCAGTTGATTGTAGAACGCTTTTTTGGTGTTACTGAAGAAAGTATGCAGTGCCTCTTGAACTTCTTTATCAGCTGTTTTTTCTCATATATTTTTGCTGTGCAAGATTCACTTGCACAAATACGAGTTCTTTTAAAAAATGAAAATCAAAAGGAGATTCTGCAAAGGCATATAAAGCATATTTACATCCTGAAAGGAAATAATTCTTAGAGAAGGCATTAATAGAGCGCTCTTTTAATTTATCCTGCTGTATTCGCTTTGGAAAGCTGCTTGATAGTTCTTTTACAATTTCCAGTCTTTTCTTTAAATCCAAGCAAACAAAATCGTTGTTTACTAGTGGCACAAGGATCTGATCAATAAGTTTTTTCTGGCGCTGTCCCCAATAATGGAAGACATACTGCTCGCATGGCAAAACTTTGGTTTTAGTTTGCAAAGCTAAGGAAAAGGCTATCTGCTCACTTGTATTCCAGAGAGTAGCTCTATAAAATTCATCAGTAAGTGAAAAGACATCAGGTAAGAGTGAGGCAATTTCCTTCGTTAAACCCAGCACTCCGGAATTCCAGGAGACCTGCTTTCTATGAAAGTAGGTCTCCGCTTTATTGATCAGGAAAGCTCTACTTTCTATTAATCTGATAAATGCTTCTGGGTATTGCGCCTGGTTAAAAGTCGAATAACGTTTTACCGCCTCTTCAAATGTATACTCAGCCGAGTGCATAAATGAATTTCCCGGAGCAAAAATCTGAAACCATGGTAAAGCGTCAGACATAAAAAAGGTGTCCGAATCTAAAAAAATCAAATCATCAGAAGGGTATCGGTCAAATACTTCGTTAATAACGCCTATTTTTCTCCGATGTATATAATCCATTCCTCCCATCATTGAGTCTAATTTAGAGGGGGAAAGTAACTCGTACTTAATATCAAGGTCAGAGAGCGAGGGGTAGAAATATTCAGGGTTATCAGTAAAAATAAAAGTCCGCACATCGGATTTCTTGCCACTAAACCAGGCCCAAAAGCTTAGCACAGCGAAAATAGCCATCCGATAGTCAGCCTCTCTTCCGTAAGACAGCAAAATTAAGTTTTTCATATTGTAATAGGCTGCTCTTTAAGGTATAGTGTTTCTTGTGGCAGGCGCAGGGCATGGTGGAGAAAAAGCATACAACCTCATAGCAGCCATCTCCGTCTCTAGCTCCCACTTTTTTAACTGATAAGACTTATGACTTCAACCTGATATAAACATTAAAGTTGAAGGGACTGGTAGAGACAATAGACATTCCGAAATATCTGTATTTGAATAGTAAATATTTATTAAAATTAAAGCAGCGCTTAGCATACTGCCTATACTTTTGGTAATCTCTGTTTTCGCAGGCTACCTGTGTTAACTTGTAATGAAACCACTCCAGAACCGGGTATATTTCTCTTTTGTATTTGTAACCGAAATGTTTATCGATATTTGAGTAAAGTTCAATCATCTCCTCCCAATAGGTATACCCATTCAAAAGATTAGTGGCGCCTCCGCTATGCCTACGGTATACACCCATCATACCGGGTAGTAGTTTAATCCTGCCATGCGAGGCTATAAGAATAAAAAAAGGCGTATCTCCCACTATGGCTTTGCTCAGCCATTCCGGATAA
>JALZND010000559.1 GCA_030857845.1 Bacteroidota bacterium
GCAGTAAACTCATCTCCTGCAATACGTATTGATTGGTCGCAAACAATACCTGCAAGGGCAATAACCGTAATACCTGTTGTACCTCCTCCAATATCAATAATCATATTACCAACAGGTTCTTCTACATCTATTCCTATACCTAAAGCAGCCGCCATGGGTTCATGAATTAAATAAACTTCTTTGGCACCGGCTTGTTCTGCACTATCTCTTACTGCTCTTTTTTCTACTTCTGTTATGGATGATGGTATACAAATCATCATTCTCCAACTTGGCGGGAAAAGAGGTTTTTTAGGATAAACGAGTTTAATCATTTCCCTTAGCATCAGTTCAGCAGCATTAAAATCTGCAATAACACCATCTTTTAAAGGCCTTATTGTTTTAATACTCTCATGGGTTTTTTCGTGCATCATCAATGCCCTTTTACCTACTGCCAGAACTTCTTTAGGATTATTTCTGTTGAGGGCAACAATGGATGGCTCATTTACAACCACTTCATCATTATGAATTATTAAAGTATTTGCTGTGCCCAGGTCAATGGCAATTTCTTGAGTGAACCAGTTGAATAGTCCCATGCTGCTATATTGGATTATTTAGTGAAAGTTGCTTGCAAATTTGCTGCAAAAATTTGATTGCGCAAAGCAACGTATTTAGTTTCAGGTTTTAAATTAAAATGTAAAAAACTTTATTCTAATTTTTTCTTCTGTTTTACCTGATAGTATTTCATTGCCATTTAAGTCTGGTTTTCAAATTTTACAATCAACTTAAATTAAAAAACAGCTCTAAGGGATTACATTTTATTGATAATACAAATTTTTATCCTTTAAAAAAATGAAATCAATCTTTTTTGATTCTTTATAAATAGATAAATATGGTTAATAATTTAAGGCTACAAAAAGTCAAAAATGCATAAAATCAAATTTTTAAACCTTTCATTCCCGATTAAAACAGCCTGGGATTTATAATTCTTCCCATAACTATTCCTAATTAAATCGCTGTTATTCACCTAAAACTGGCACAATAATAGCTTTCCCCTCATAATATTTTTTTTGTTCTGAGCTAACCTATGCAGGAACAAGAGGCGATGCTTTGCATCGCCTTATTTTTTCCTATATAAATTTTTACCTTAATGGATGCAATCGCCTCAAATGCATTTTTGGAAGAAAATTCCTGTGTTCAGGTTCATTCTTCCTTTTAGTACAGGTATTTTACTTCAATGGTACCTTCAATTTCCTAATTCATATTCCATAATATTCTTTATTTTTTCACTTGCTGCAATCCTTTTATATAACCTGTTCTCCATAAAAAGTAAATTCAGATTTGCCCAGCTAAATGGTTTTCTGATTCACCTGTTGCTGGTTTCTTTAGGTGCTTTGCTGGTTTGGCAAAAAGATATCAGGAATAGTAAAGAATGGTATGGGAAACATGCCAATAATAAAGCAGCTTTTATTGCTATTCTTCAGGAGCCTCCTGTACTAAAACCTAATTCTTATAAAGCTCTTGCCTCTGTAAAATTTTTAATTTACAAGGATTCCATTTCCCATGTCCATGGAAATCTTATTATCTATTTTAAAAAAGAGCAAATAGATAATCAATTATCCTCAGGAACGGAGATAATGATTTTTAAAAAATTAGAACCAATTAAGAATGCTGCTAACCCCGGAGGATTTGATTATGAAAGGTTTTCCCTGTTTAAAAATATTACACACCAGGTTTTCCTCAATACTTCTGATTTTCGGATCATTAAAACAAATAGTCATGACTATTTTAAAGAAAAGATTGTAACACTCCGGCACTTTATTATAAAAAACTTACGTAAATATATTCATGGTGAAAAAGAAAGAGGTTTGGCTGAAGCCTTATTGGTGGGCTATAAAGACGACCTGGACAAAAACCTGGTACAGGCTTATTCTAATACAGGAGTTGTACACTTAATAGCAATATCGGGTCTGCACGTAGGTCTTATTTACTCAATATTACTCTTCCTGACAAAAAAATTGAAGCGAAGCAAACTAAACCTGCTTCGTATAATAATCATATTGTGCAGCCTGTGGATTTTTGCATTTTTGGCTGGTGCCCAACCATCTGTTTTACGTTCTGCACTTATGTTTTCTTTATTAGCCTCAGCACAAGTACTTGGTAAAAGATCATATGCCTTCAACTCTCTTGCCTTTTCTGCATTCATTCTTTTGTGCCTGAACCCTTTTTTATTGTGGGATGTGGGTTTTCAGTTGTCTTATGCTGCCGTATTCAGCATAATGCTTTTCTTTCGACCCATTTATAATTTGCTGCCCACTCAAAATAAAGTTCTTAATTATTTATGGGCTATAATTGCTGTAACCCTGGCTGCACAAATTCTCACCTCACCCATCAGCATGTATCATTTTCATCAATTTCCACTATTATTTCTTCCAACCAATTTTATTGCTGTGCCACTGGTTTCTGTTATTTTAATTGGTGAGGTAATATTAAC
>JALZND010000560.1:0-1730 GCA_030857845.1 Bacteroidota bacterium
CATTAGGCCTTCCGCCATTATCTATAGAACCAAAATCCTGTAGAACAGGGTCAGGATCTAAACCGTTATAGCCGGTTATAACAAAGGCATTTTGAACACTGGTATAAATTCTGATGGTGTTGAAGGCTGAACCCTGCGGCGTTACAAAATTATAACCTAATGTAGCGTTGTCAAGTCTTAAGAAATCAGCCCTTTCCACATAATAGGAGCTGAATTGTGCTGATTGTATATCATCACGTGCCAAAGAAGTATTGCTGGCGTTATAAGAGTTAATTTGACCAGGTATTCTTGGCTCATAAAATGCTCTGAAAGAGTTAACGAGGCTGTGGCCAAAAGCACCTCTGAAAAATACATTAAGGTCCCAGTTTCTATAAGTTAATTGGTTAGTCCAACCAATTTCTAGCGAAGGAATACCTTTTCCTAAAACTTCAAAGTCACCTTCTGGAAGAAGTGCGCTTCCTTGATTTGTTATTAATTGCTCGTCTCCATTAAGGTCAACCATAATCGGAACACCATTTTCATCAACACTACCTGAAAATCTCGGTCCCCAAATCTGACCGATTTCTTCTCCTACTTTAGTACGGATTATATTTGTACCATTCTGGCCTGGTGCACCCAGGTTTGCACGCATTTGTTCATCAATAACAAAATCTTTTAATATGGTTTTATAAGAAGATAATACAATGCCCGGTGACCAGGATAAATCTCCCATATCAAATACATACCCTAAAGCAGCTTCTATTCCATTAGTTCTTAATGCCCCTGCATTTTGAAATTGCCTGGGTGCCCCAAACACAGCCGCGTCGACATCAAGTTCTAATACGAAATCTTTAATATTCCTGGTATAGACATCCAATGAGCCGTTCAGTTTTCCATTAGCCGATGACATATCAAACCCTACATTTAGCTCCTGTTTTTGTTCCCATTTAAGATTGGGGTTACCTATTCTTTCGAATTCAGAATTTGCCCCACCCCTTGCGTAACCGAAGCTATACCTGTCCTGGGAAAGACCATTGTCCCTTGGTAAAGAACCGGTAACTCCATAGCCCGCCCTGAACTTTAATTGATCAAATGTAGCAAGATTTAAATACCTGTTTAAATCAACCCCAACGCCTACGGCAGGGAAAATTCCCCATTGATTGTCCACACCTAATTTAGTTGATCCCTCTCTTCTGACAGAAGCATTTAAGAATATGCCGCCGTCAAAGCTTAAGTTAACCCTGGCAAATTGGGCAATTATCCTTTCATTGGGCGATGCGTCGCTGCCAATGGTCAATAAGCCTCCTCTCGTTAAATCTCTTGAAAACTCAAGTGCATTAAATCCAAGTATATCATTAGGAAAATTTCCTGCCTGAACGAAAAAGGATTCAAAACTGGTCTGTTGAAAGGAATAACCTGCTGTGGCACTTAAATTTATACCTGAGAAATCAGTAGTATAGGTACCATAGGTCTCAAACAAAGAAAAATCATTGTCATCAACTGCTCTTCTTGCCAGTCCAGACCTGTTAAATCCTCTGAATAGTGAAGTTCGGGGATAGTATTCTCCAAAGATGTTGTTTCTAAACTGCTGCGCATAAGTGGCAGTTACCACTAAATTATTTAAAATACTATAATCAATTTTCGCGTTATAATTGATCTCTCGTCTTTTTCCCAGCAATTCAGCTTAAAAATAAAGTAGTTGAAAAATAAAGCTTTAGAAAGCTTGTAGAAAATAATCTTCGTGCTAAATT
>JALZND010000560.1:1740-2465 GCA_030857845.1 Bacteroidota bacterium
TATAATTGATCTCTCGTCTTTTTCCAAGATTTTGATTTAATTCAATAATGGAAGCGGGATTAAAATTGTCAAAAAGTATGGCCTGGAAATAATTACCCTGGTCATTCAATACAGGTGCTGTAGGGTTAAAAAGTACGGCATACCTTAGAGCCTCATTAAAAGAAAAATTTGATTCTCTATTGGTTATGGAAAAATTTAAATTCATCTGTAATTTATCATGAATGGCGCGATGATTTATGTTGGCCCTGGCGTTAACCTGGTCAAAGCCTGATTTTTTCAATATTCCATTCACATCCCTGAAGTTGGTAGATAAACGGTATGTGGTTTTTTCAGAACCGCCACTTAATGCTATATTATGAACATGGGTTAATCCAGTTCGGGTCACTTCGCTTACCCAATCTGTTTCACTTCCTAAATCATTACCTCCGGCGGCCACAAATCCCTGCGCGTCTAAAATATCAAGTCTTCTGGCTATATTGGCGGCGGCCACAAATCCATTATATTCTACTTTTACACCACCTGTTCTTGACCCACTTTTGGTGGTAACTAAAATAACACCAGCAGAACCCCTGCTACCGTAAATAGCAGCAGATGAACCATCTTTTAATATATCTATAGAAGCAATATCATTAGGGTCCACATTGTCTAATGAAGCACCTATAACCCCATCAATAACAACAAGAGGGGCAGTATTGGCTCCTACAGTAGAAATACCCCTCAATCGA
>JALZND010000561.1 GCA_030857845.1 Bacteroidota bacterium
GGCCAGGAACGAGCTGAATATGGTGTACGGTTGATTAAAGAATTGTCTGCTTATCTAAATAATGAATTTGGGAAAGGGTTTTCTGCGACCAATCTCAAACAAATGCGTTCTTTTTTTCTGACATACTCAAAAGGTCAGACAGTGTCTGACGAATTTAACCTCAGTGGGTCTCATTATCTTAAGGGCACTTCTAATAACATAAAAGCTTGCAATTAAAGCAAATTAAGGGTATTTTTAATTAAAAAAGCCTGCCTGAAGAACGCGAATCCCATAGGTTTGTTCGATGATCATTTTTTAATGGAAAAGTTAGAAAAATTAAAAAAAAATAACGAACAATTTATTATCAAAATGTTGTCAAACTCAGGAAGAAGAACTCATTTAATTTTCTTATGTTAACCTGTTCCCTACCAACCTGTCACAAACGGTGCGACTAATCGTTTCGGCCATTCTTGGTCCGAAGCTCACCACCATGCTACCATCAAATGGCTCCACAGAATCTACTTTTAGCGTAAGTCCAAGTTTCAGGTCGCGTTTGTTGAGATAGGTTAAAAATTCATCTTCTGATTTCAGAATACCCTGTAACTCGAATTTTTCGCCCGCTTTGCAATCGCTTAGTTTATCATACTTCTTCCAATCCAATTCTCCCTCCCTATTAGGAATGGGGGAGCCATGAGGATCTATTGAAGGATGGCCAAGCAGTTCATTCATCTTTTCGAAAAAAGCCGGTGCATGTACATGCTCTACCTGTTCGGCTATTTCATGAACTTCTTCCCAACCAAACCCCATTTTCTCTACCAGGTACATTTCCGTTAAGCGGTGCTTCCGGATAATCAGACCAGCCTCTTTTTTTCCTTTGCCGGTAAGCTTCAGCGGTCTGTAACTCTCGTAATGTACCAGTTCCTTTTCAGCAAGCTTTTTCATCATACTGGTTACGGTAGGCATTTTAATGCTTAAGACCCTCGAGAGATCTTTCACGTTAACTTCTCCATTTTCTCTTGCCAAATGAAAAAGAGCTTTTAAATAATTTTCTTCTGTAAACGATCCCATTTGGTTCTGCTTTTCCTTAGAGAGATAAATGTAAGCATATTAAAGTTAAAAATAAATTTGTAAGATATATCTAACTTTATTGTTTTGTAAAAAAAATTTGTTAATTTTGGTAGTATAAAATAAATATTAGAAGAACTTTACAAAAATATTAAGATATGTATAGAATTTTACTTTTTGCCGTTACCATTTTTTCGGGTTTGGAGAGCTTTGCTCAAGCCGCTTCCTTATCGGGCAAGGTAACCTCTGAAGGGGTGGCTGTTTCGTTTGCCAATATTATTCTTCAAGGCCAGTCGAAAGGGGCCGCCTCGGATGATTCGGGCAATTATACTATTAAAGAGATAGAGCCCGGAACCTATTTCCTGAAAGCCTCTGCCATAGGGTATCAAACGCTCACTCGAAAAGTAGTGGTGCAGCCCGGACAACAAAAGCAACTGGATTTGGAGTTGCAGGGGACCGATCTGCAAATGAATGAGGTAGTGGTAACCGGAACGCTCAAAGAGGTAAACCGACTGGAAACGCCTGTTCCGGTAGAGGTGTACAACCCCACCTTCTTCAAAAAGAACCCTACTCCCTCTCTGTTTGATGCAATGCAAAATATAAACGGCGTACGGCCACAACTAAACTGCAACGTATGCAGTACCGGCGATATTCATATTAACGGCTTAGAAGGGCCGTATACGATGATTTTGATTGATGGAATGCCCATTGTCAGTGGCCTTTCGTCGGTTTATGGTCTTTCAGGCATCCCTATGTCTATGGTGCAGCGTATTGAGGTGGTGAAAGGTCCCGCCTCCTCTTTGTACGGCTCTGAGGCAGTGGGTGGCCTCATCAACGTGATCACCAAAAACCCTGCGAATGCGCCCCTGTTTTCTGCCGATATCATGTCCTCCACCTGGCAGGAATACAATGTAGATCTGGGAAATAAATTCAATATCGGATCCAAAGCCTCCGTACTGACAGGACTTAACTATTTTAACTACAGTAATCCGCTCGACAACAACAAAGATGGTTTTACCGATGTTACCTTGCAGGATCGAATTTCTGTTTTTCAGAAATGGAATCTTAATCGGCGTCATAATCGTCTCTTATCGATGGCTGGACGCTACATGTACGAAGATCGGTGGGGAGGCGAACTAGGCTGGAATCCCGAGTACCGCGGAGGCGACGAAATATATGGCGAAAGCATCTACACCAGTCGCTGGGAATTAATCGGAAACTATCAGCTACCGGTGGAAGAAAAACTATTATTGGCTGTGTCGTATAATGAACATTACCAAAACTCATATTACGGTGATTTAGCCTATATGGCAGACCAGAAAATAGGATTTTCGCAGCTTACCTGGGATAAAGCCCTGGGCAGACACGATTTACTTTTGGGCACAGCCATACGCTATACCTATTATGATGATAATACTCC
>JALZND010000562.1 GCA_030857845.1 Bacteroidota bacterium
GGGTAAGATAATTTGAATGCTACCGTCTACTGCTAAACTTTCGGTGCGGCCTGAGAAAACGTTTACTATCGGCCAAGATAGAACATTCTAGGAAAACGGAAACATTCGATTACCCTAGGACCAGCACTGGAGTTTAACAATTGTTAGCACTCGTTTTTCTTACCAGGCTTTCTTATTGCTTTATTAAATTAAGCGTTTTCTGGTCAAAGTGCCCCTTAAAAAATTTATCCAGTACTTTTTTAAACGGCTTGTCTTCCGAAGCGTCTACTGATGCAAAAAGCGTCATACTTGATTTTAATTTTAAGTCATCGGGGCTACCAAATACTTCGGAAGCATTGTTTTGATCAAGCATCAACAGTTCAGCTGTAATTTCTCTGAGTCTTGACCCTAATACTTTGTGCTGTAAAAAATCTCGTGCTTCGTCTAAATCTTGAATCGAATAATATTTGGCGGTCTCACTGAATCCAAGCCCTTGAATCTGCGGAAAGATATACCACATCCAATGGCTTCTCTTTCTGCCGCTTTTGATTTCAGAGAGCGCTTGTTCAAAATCCTTTTCTTGTGCTTTAAGAAATCGATTTAATTCTCGCTCCATTGCTTGATCTTTTTCAAATGAGTGCTAACTACTTGCAAACACAGTAGTTACATTTTATTTTAATTATATAAATTACTTCTAAATTTAAAT
The DNA here is from genome assembly GCA_030857845.1 of Bacteroidota bacterium. Classification (GTDB taxonomy): domain Bacteria; phylum Bacteroidota; class Bacteroidia; order Cytophagales; family Cyclobacteriaceae; genus JALZND01. The sequence goes on from JALZND010000562.1 coordinate 686, forward strand.
ATTAAAAATCGATATCTAAAGAATCCAAGGGCTTTCTGTGCTTCCAAGCTTTTTCTGCGACCCTTTTGTGAGCAGCTCACCAAGCAGGCCGTTATAACTGAAATTCTTTTGAGGACTTTGTCTGCCGTTTCTAATTCTTTGATTGGTAATTAGCTCGATACTTCAGCAGTTTGCCAATAGGCGCAAACAACAAATAAATTAGGTATTGTATGGCCCAGGGTGGTTTTGTCAAACGTATTTCGTCTTTGTACGCCAATGCTAAAACCGAAGTATGAAACATGTTTGGGATTCCCTTCTTATTTAGTTTACCGTCTCTTGCTAAAGCAAAGAAGGTATTGAAGAACTCGGCAATATTCAATGCAGGAGAAAATCGGCCCACATGATGTGCTATTTCAGCTTCTTCATTCCAAAAGCAATGTGGAATACCGGCAGGAATTATAATCTTTTCACCCGGACCTATTATGCGTTCTTTATCATCCACCCAAAAATGAAGTTTGCCTGATAAAACCTCATTTGAACTTTCTTGCTTTGGATGGATATGTACTGGCTCCCGCTCCTCTGACTTGGGATTAAAACACTCGATTTCCAACAACGCTCCGTTTGTCTCTGCGCCGGTTTTACTGAAAATCATGATTTGCCCTGTCCGGGTATTGATAATTTTGTCCCCCTGCTTTACCATGCTTTTTTTGTTGTAAAGTTAAAACAGGCAGACTGGTCGTCCATTGATATTTGGTAAGAAATTACCTCTCCTTAGCAATTTTATGACGAATCCGGCTTAGAGATTCAGCCGTGATGCCGAGATAGGCAGCTACATCATAATGGGGGACACGTCGAATAATCTGGGGATATTCTTTTAGCATCCGCAGGTATTTTTCTTCTGCACTTTCCGATTTGTCCTTGGCCGATCTTTCCAATGCTTTAATGTAAGCAGTTTGGGTTTTCGTAGCAAAGGCGCGTCGAAAGGCTTCAGAAGCAGCCATCCATCTTTTAAAATCATCGAAACTAATACAGATTAACTCTGTAGGTTCGAGTGCCCGCCAGAAAGTAGCAGCAGGCTTTTGGTTTAAGAAACTATCCAGGTCACCTACCCACCAATCTTCAAAAGCAAACTGAATCACGCTTTTTTTTGCCCTTTTCAAGCAACTGGTAATACATGAGACAACCAGTATTGACATATCCAATTCGGTTACAAATCTCTCCTTCCCTTAGAAAGTACTCTTTTTTCTTTAAAGGTACGTATTTAAAGCAGTCCAGAATTTGCGCTTCTTCCTGAGGAGTGATCCCAGGAGCAGTGTGTACAAAGTTTAAGAATAATTGCGATTGTATCATGACCTAATCCGGTTCTTCTTATGTATTCCTTTAACTGTAACTGTTGAATCTATAAAACTTTCCTGCACAAAGTTTGCCAAGGGTTGCGCCTAAATTGCTAGAGATAGTAGTTGCATTTATTTGTATTATATATTTACTTATAAAGTTAAATATTAAAGTCAATATTCAAATGATCCAATGACTTTCGGTGCTTTCAAAGCTTGATCTACGCCACTTAGGGAGCAGCTCTCCAAGCAGGACTTTATGCCTGAAAGAGGGATTGCAGGGATAGGTTTGCTGGGATTCCAGGCATTAAGGCCGGTAAATGCTTCTCGGAATTAGCGGTAATGTTTCAGAGGGCACGGATGCCCAAAATTTCTTTTGAGGGCTCTTGTGCAGGCAAATTTTGTGGGCATTGGTGCAACCGGCTGTTACAACCTGACGAGCTGAGTATTTTATGCAAGAAAAAAA
>JALZND010000563.1 GCA_030857845.1 Bacteroidota bacterium
TCCCTAAAGTGCCTTTGGTTAAAAAATCATTGGAAGTGGGAGGTGTATATCAATGGAAGCAAAGAGGAGAATTTCACCTCTTTAATCCCGATACAATTCATTTATTACAATATTCCACCAAACGAAACGACTATGAGCTTTATAAAAAATATGCAGCCAAAATTAATGACCAGGTGCAGAAAGCCTGTACCCTGAGAGGTTTGTTGGAATTTAAACAACGAAATGCTATTCCTTTGGAAGAAGTAGAACCTGTTGAAAGCATCTTTAAAAGATTTGCTACAGGCGCTATGTCATTTGGATCCATTTCTCATGAAGCACACTCGACGCTGGCCATTGCTATGAATAGAATTGGCGCCAGGAGTAACTGTGGTGAAGGCGGTGAGGATGAAAGCAGGTATGAAAAAAAACCAAATGGAGACTGGGAAAGGTCTGCTATCAAGCAGGTTGCTTCAGGAAGGTTTGGTGTTACCAGCTACTATCTTACCAATGCTGATGAGCTGCAGATAAAAATGGCACAGGGTGCTAAACCAGGGGAAGGTGGCCAGCTTCCAGGCCATAAAGTGGATGAATGGATCGGAAGAGTAAGGCATTCTATTCCAGGCGTAGGATTAATTTCACCCCCGCCACATCATGATATTTATTCTATAGAAGATCTTGCCCAGTTAATATTTGATTTAAAAAATGCAAACCGGGCTGCCAGGATTAATGTAAAGCTGGTAGCTGAGGCAGGCGTGGGTACTATTGCTGCGGGTGTTGCAAAAGCACATGCTGATGTGGTTTTAATTGCAGGCCATGATGGTGGAACAGGGGCTTCTCCTATCAGTTCTATTCGTCATGCCGGTATTCCCTGGGAGCTTGGATTGGCAGAGACACATCAAACCCTGGTGAAAAATAATCTTAGAAGCAGGATCGTAGTGCAGTCTGACGGTCAGATAAGAACCGGTAGAGACCTTGCCATTGCTGCTTTATTAGGTGCTGAAGAATGGGGAATTTCTACTGCGGCACTCGTGGTTGAAGGTTGTATTATGATGAGAAAATGTCACCTGAACACCTGCCCGGTAGGTATTGCCACCCAGGATCCTGAGCTTAGAAAAATGTTTACAGGTGATCCTGACCATATTGTTAATCTATTCACCTTCCTGGCCCAGGACCTTCGTGAAATTATGGCATCACTGGGATTTCGCACCATTAATGAAATGGTAGGGCAGTCAGATATTCTTCAGCTAAGGGAAAATATAGATCATCCAAAAATTAAACACCTGGACCTAAGTCCATTATTTTATAAAGAAGATGTGGATGAGTCCGTAGGCCTGTACAAACAAATGGAGCAGGATCATGAATTAGACCAGGTGCTGGATTGGAAACTTTTAGATGTTGCACAGCCTGCTTTGGAAAACCAGGAAAAGGTAATGGCAGAATTTGACCTGATCAGTACACATAGGTCAATAGGGACTCTTTTATCTAATGAGATTTCTAAAATTTATAAAGGAGAAGGACTTCCCGAAGGAACCATAAATTTTAAATTCAGAGGTTCTGCTGGTCAAAGCTTTGGCGCTTTTGGTGCCCATGGTTTGAAATTTGAGCTTGAAGGTGAGGCCAATGATTATTTTGGCAAAGGCCTGTCCGGTTCTCAGCTGATAATATATCCTGACAAAAAAGCAAAGTATGAGGCAAGCAAAAATATGATTATCGGGAATGTAGCATTTTATGGTGCCACTTCCGGAGAGGCTTATATAAGGGGATTGGCAGGAGAAAGATTTTGTGTAAGGAACTCTGGAGTCACAGCTGTTGTAGAAGGAGTAGGAGATCATGCATGTGAATACATGACTGGAGGAACTGTTGTAATTTTAGGCGATACGGGAAGAAATTTTGCGGCGGGGATGAGCGGCGGTATGGCCTATGTATATGATCCTTCCAGTAAATTCTCCAGGTATTGCAACAGTGAGCTGGTAGATCTGGATCCCATGGAATATGAAGATCTTGAACTGGTTAAGAATCTTATTGAAAATCATTATAAATATACGGGTAGTGATGTAGCAAAGAAAATTCTAAAAGATTGGAGTGTTGCCCCAAATGTATTCCTAAAGGTCGCTCCCAGAGAATACAAAGCTATATTGTTACGTAATAAGTCAAATTTAAAAAAAGCTATTTAGTTCCATGGGAAAGCCAAGAGGATTTATGGAGTTCGACCGTGAGCTTCCAAAAACAAGAGACCCTAAAGAAAGGATAAAAGATTATAAAGAACTATACCTTCCTGTTCCTGAAACTAAATCGAAGGAGCAGGCTGCAAGGTGTATGGATTGCGGCATACCTTTTTGCCATAATGGTTGTCCTTTGGGAAATATAATTCCTGAATTTAATGATGCTGTTTACCAGGGAGATTGGGAGCAGGCTATTGAAATTTTAAGCTCTACTAATAATTTCCCTGAATTTACAGGCAGGATATGCCCGGCTCCCTGTGAG
>JALZND010000159.1 GCA_030857845.1 Bacteroidota bacterium
GAAGATGCCCATTGGCAATTGGCGAAATCCAGATATTTCTCCAGGCGGGGGGGAGAACCAGTTTTTTTAGCCGAACCAAAATTTCATTTTCTGTAATCTTTCCCCCTTTTTCATCCAGGTAAAAAAATCCCTTTCCAGCTTTTTTCCTGGTAAAGCCAGGTTTGCTGTCAGAGACATATCTTAATCCCGCAAGCTTGGCAACTTTTGCCGGGCTATCAAATTTTGAATCAATACATCCTGTTACCATCATTGAGAAAAATATTCTTATACTACAAAAAAGAGGGGCAATAGTTGTAAATAAATATTTCCCCAAGGGATTAGCGTCTATGAGCCCTCATGCCATTGTTAAACAAAATCAAAGTAAACCCTCCCACCTCCCGACCGCGGATCTCTGATCCGCACGAGGTAAAACTGATCACCAAGTTCGAGGATCTCTGATCCACGTGAAATTAAACTCCTCCACAAACTTCTTTTTGGCGGTTTTGGAAGACTGCCGTCCGGAAGACTAAAATAACCTTCTCAACCCTATTAGCTTTTAACATTTTTTAAAGGTTATAGTACGAGTATTTTACATAAAATGTAAAAAACTTTAAAAAAAATAAAAGGTCTTAAATATTAATGATGTCCATGGTATAAAAAATATATCCGAAAAGTTTATGTTCCAGGATTGCAATTAAAAACAAATATATTTTTAAAAACCGGCTTCTTTTTTATCCAATAAGCTTCTTGTAAATTTAAGACCTTAAATATTAGATTTTATATGTAAAAATTCCATTTTAGTAATTTTTATTTAATTGGTAGCCCTCAATTTCCGTATATAAATTTATTTATGGATGCAATGGTTGTAAAAACTTTTTTTCATAAAAATGCTTTTGTTTAAAATATTTTAAAAAATGTAAAAATTTATTATAATATGGAAGTGTTGGAAAATATATCCCTCAGATATAAAAATGTTCGGGATAAAAGCCTTGAAATATGCAAGCCGCTCTCCCCGGAAGATTTTGTAGTTCAGCCTATTGATGATGTAAGCCCTCCAAAGTGGCACATGGGCCATACAACCTGGTTTTTTGAGACCTTCATTCTCTTAGAGTATGCAAAAAGGTACAGGAAATTTCATGAAAAATATAATTACCTTTTTAACAGCTACTATGAAGGTGCAGGCGAACGTGTAAACCGATCGCATAGGGGGAACATGACAAGGCCAACTGTGGAGGAAATTTATAAATACAGGCAATATGTAGATACTGCCATGATGGAATTTCTCGATGGCCTGCAAGAGATGCCTTCCAGAATTGCCTACCTTCTTGAAATCGGGCTTCAACATGAACAACAACATCAGGAACTGCTCATTACCGACATTAAGTATATCCTGGGGAATAATCCTTTATTTCCGGCATACAACAAGGACCTTACCACAAATGGAAAACATGAGGGTAGCAACAGCAAATATATAACAATGGAAGGGGGGCTCTTTGAAATCGGGGCTACCACCCATGGTTTTAAATTTGATAATGAGATGGGGGTGCACCAGGTTTACCTTCACCCTTTTCAATTTATGGACAGGCTCGTCACCAATGGCGAGTACCTTGAATTTGTTGAGAGCGGCGCATATCAGGATTTTAGGTATTGGTTGTTGGAAGGATGGGAATGGGTAAAACTTCATCAGGTAGAAGCCCCTTTATATTGGTTTAAAATAGAAAACAAATGGCATCACTATACCATGCAAGGCCTTAAGGAAGTAAACTTGTATGAACCTATTGCACATGTAAACTATTTTGAGGCGGATGCGTATGCGAATTGGAAGAAAAAAAGACTATTGACTGAATTTGAATGGGAGGTTGCTTGTAAATTTCTGCAAAAGGACATACCTACAGGGGCAAATTTTTTAGACCAGGGCAATTTCAGGCCTATAGCTGCAAAAACCGACCAGCTGTACGGTGATGTATGGGAATGGACGCAGAGTGCATATCTTCCCTACCCTTTTTTTGAAAAGGAGGAAGGGGCACTCGGCGAGTATAACGGAAAATTTATGGTAAGCCAAATGGTACTCAGGGGAGGGTCTTGTGCAACCATGAAAAACCATATCAGGCCAACCTATAGAAATTTTTTCCATCCCGATAAAAGGTGGCAGTTTACAGGAATAAGATTAGCAGAAAGCTTAAAATAATCATGGAAAAATTACTTCAAAAAAATAAAACCTTCGCTCAAGATGTATTTGAAGGCCTAAGTGCAAAACCGAAATTTTTATCTTCAAAATATTTTTATGACGAGCGGGGCGATGAGCTTTTTCAGGCGATCATGAAGCTTGAAGAATATTACCTTACTCGGTCAGAATACCAGATCTTCAAACAAAGAAAAGACGAGATTGCCACATCATTTGCTGATGGGAGGAAACCTTTCAATATTATAGAGCTCGGGGCCGGTGATGGCTATAAAACCAAAGTATTGCTGCAATACTTTCAGGAACAAAATATGGATTTTAGGTATATTCCAATAGATATATCTGCCAATGTACTGGATATGCTAAAAAATGACCTTGATCAAAATTTCCCAGGTTTAAAGGTGCATCCTTATCAGGGAGATTATTTTGATGCATTGAAGGACTTAAACTACCAGGAGAAAACCCGAAAAGTCATCATGTTCCTCGGATCTAATATTGGCAATTTTAAAGAAACCGAAGCCATTGATTTTTTGAAAAAAATATCTAAAAATCTGGTTGATGATGATAAAATGTTTATTGGATTTGACCTAAAGAAAGATCCACATGTAATACGTGCCGCCTATAATGATACATCAGGAACAACGAAAGCCTTTAACCTAAACCTGCTACAACGCATCAATGAGGAGCTCGGAGGAGATTTCGACCCAAACTCTTTTATGCATTATCCCATTTATGACCCTTCCACTGGCCAGGCCAAGAGCTACCTTATCAGCAGCAAAGAACAACGTGTTCATATCGATGCTTTAAATAGGTCATTTTCTTTTAGGCAGTGGGAACCTATTTTTATGGAAGTCTCTCAAAAATATAATCTCAGCGACATAGAAAGGATCGCATTCCTGTCTGGTTTTAGAATTGAAAAAAACTTTTTCGACGAAAAAGGATATTTTGTGGATTCGCTTTGGTCTTTGAACAGGTAAGAAGAAAAGGCAAATATTATTCAATATTGCTTCATTAATGTCCAAATCATTAAACACATAGTGTTGAAAATTTAATTAATATTTGGTTGCCTTTTAAAAATCTGGTCTATTCATAATTTTCCCTTATACCTCCAATTCTTTTAAAATTCTGTCGTTATACGCATTATTTAATTTATCTTCACATTTTATTGTGTCAATAAATAAAATAGTATGGAAATTTTAGATTCTGCTATTCAATATTACATTGAAGGACAAACTTCACCTGAACCTTCCGTATTGAGCGAGCTGAACAGGGAAACCCACGCAAAGGTTCTGATGCCAAGAATGCTTTCAGGGCATGTGCAAGGTAGATTTCTGGCTATGATATCCAAAATGATCCAGCCAACAAAAATATTAGAGATCGGCACCTATACTGGATATTCTGCAATATGCCTTGCTGAAGGGTTGAAAAATGATGGAATATTAATAACCATCGATGTAAATGAAGAGTTGGAAGAAATGGCAGGGCAATTTTTTTCTAAAGCAGGTGTTAAAGGTAAAATTTCTCAAATGATTGGGAATGCACTGGTAATTATACCAAAATTAGAGCATAAATTTAACCTTGTCTTTATCGATGCAGATAAAGCAAATTATCTTAATTATTTCAATTTAGTAATTGATAAAGTAAACAAGGGCGGCTATATTTTAGCAGACAATGTATTGTGGAGTGGCAAAGTTCTAGACAAAAACCCTGATAAAGACAGCCTTGTCATTATAAATTTTAATAAAGCAATACAAAATGACCCAAGGGTCGAAAATGTAATAGTACCAATGCGGGACGGCCTAATGTTGATAAGAAAATTATAGGCCATGAATCATCCTTAATAGCATATCGCAAACCTTAAAAGGTTGAATTTGCTATTGAAATTTTATTTGATAAAATAACTAATATGGCATTAAAAGTTCTTATATATAAAAATACTTATATTTTAAAGAGGTATCTTCTTCTTTTGTTAATTTTTCATGTCCCCAATTTTTATTGTTTTGCCCAAGGCCCCCAAGTTCCCGCTGCAATTAATTTTGCCGGCATGAACTTAAAAATCACCGAACAAGCAAGAAAAGGCATACAATCTGATGTTGATGCATTGTATAGGAGCGAAAAGTATTTTAACATTAAAGTGGAAAGGGTAGACCTTTATTTTCCAATCATTGAGAGGATATTAAGGGAAGAAGGTGTTCCTGAAGATTTTAAATACCTGGTTATCCAGGAGAGCTCCCTTATTTCAGATGCTGTTTCTTCTTCAAATGCCGTCGGGTTCTGGCAGTTTAAAAAAGACGCCGGTGAAGAGGTAGGCCTAAAAATCAATGATAATGTAGATGAAAGGATGAACATAGTATCATCTACAAGAGGGGCTACCACCTACCTGAAAAAGCATAATTCATATTTCGATAATTGGGTTTATTCACTATTGGCTTATTATTTGGGCCGGGGAGGGGCCAAATCTGTGGCAGACTCAAAACTTTATGGATCAAACAGTATGGTGATTGATAAAAATACCAATTGGTATATTTTGAAATTTTTGTCGCACAAGGTAGCTTTTGAAAATGCCATTGGCAAAAATACTAACCCACCATTAATTTTGGCGGAATACAATGACGGGGCAGATAAATCATTGCGTGAAATAAGCAGGGAAACCTCAATAGAGATTGAATCTCTGGAGCTTTATAACAAATGGATTAAAAAAGATCGTGTACCAGCAGATAAACTGTATTCGGTGATCCTTCCTATAATCCCCAATCAGAATAATGAATTACTAGCAGATAATGATGCAGGAATTCGCAAAAATACCGTTTTACCGGGTGAAAGGATAGGTGAGGTAAACAGTAATTCATATCCCAAAATTGATGGGGATATTTCAAATTTAAATGAACCTTTATTGGTAACCCTGAATGGCCGCCCTGGTATAATTTCCAGGAAGGAAGACAATATTGCCTCAATGGCAGCATATGGAGGGCTTAAGGAAGAGCGTTTCAGGAGAATCAATGAGTTAGGTCCCGGACACAAAGTAAAGGAAGGTAATTTTTATTATTTCAAACCGAAGAAAAGAAATGCACCCGTACATTATCATACAGTAAACCCTTCAGAAACATTATGGGAAATATCCCAAATGTATGGCGTACGGCAAAAAAGTATTTTGAGGAAAAACAGGATGGAAAGTACCGGATCTTTAAGGCCCGGACTGGTTTTGTGGATGCGCTATATCAGGCCTGCAAAAGAACCCATAGTATATAGGGCTGTTGAAAAGCAGGAATCGAACAAAACTACTCAAAGTGAAATGCCTAAAAATTCTGTTTCGGGAGAAAGGGAAAAGAAGTCAACTTTCCAAGCAGAACAAACATCACCTAAAGTGGGCCAACCTGAAAATGGGGTTGATGCAACAACAAATGAGGCCCAGATAGTAAGCGAAAGTCCTGCAAAAATACCTGAAATTGTGGAAAAAAAAGCCGAAGTAAAGGCTGATGAACCAGTTGGTGAAGTTGCATCTCCAATTACAGATACCACTAAAGTTATTAACCAAAATAAAGGAACGGTACAGAGCGGTGGGAATTTTGAAGAGAAGGCCCCTATTCAGGAGGATACTTTAGAGGAAGATGCCTTTCATGGAAACAATGTTACCTTCATTGAAGATAAAAGTACTGAAGTTATAAAAAATGATACCCATATTGTACAACAAGGTGAAACACTTTACGGATTATCAAAAAAATACAATGTGCCGTTGCAGGAGCTTGCAGCCTGGAACAAGCTGAAATACAATGATCCTATTAAAATAGGCCAGTCAATATTGGTTAATTCGCCTCCAAATGTTACAAATAAAGTGGCTCCTGATGTAATAAAAACACCTGAAAAAGTAGCTGAAAAATTTATACTTTACAAGGTGGTTGCTGGTGAAACGCTTTATAAAATAGCCAGGGACCACAATGTAACCATTAAAGAAGTTATGGAATGGAATGATAAAACTGACTTCAAGGTGTCATCGGGCGAAGTAATTAAAATAAAAAAAGCAATAGGAAATGAGTGATAAAAATCTCCAAATTAGTGCAATGATATTTACGATGCAATATTTATGATCATGGATAAGAAAATTGGAATAGTAATGATAGTTGATGATAACGATACTGATAATTTTATCAGTAAAATGATCATTGAGATCACCAAATTCGCAGATGAAGTGGAAGTTAAAAATTCCGGTAAAAGTGCTTTGGAATTTTTAGGAAATAATGAAGGAAATATTGATAAACTTCCAGACCTGATATTCCTTGATATCAATATGCCAATTGTAGATGGTTTTGTGTTTTTATATGAATTTGAAAAATTTTCAGAAGCGCTTAAAAACAAATGTAAAGTAATAATCTTGTCAAGCTCGGATAACAAAAGGGATATCGATAAAATCGTTAACAATGACCACGTCATCAAATTTATAACAAAACCCCTCACCGAAAAGGCTTTGAATGAGATAAAATCCCTGAGTATTTTTTAAATTTTAATTTTATAGTACCTTTCAAAGATAATGGACCAGGAATTTCCTGAGATGATTTTTTGAAATGAACAGACTGTACCTTACGGTTATTTGCTTTTTCTTATTTGCCCCTTCAAGTCTATCACAATATATAGACCCACTTTACTTTAAGTCTCCAGAAAAAGTTTGGGTTACTGAGGGGAATTTAAATTTCAATATTTCACAAGTTCGGCTGAACAATTGGGTAGGTGGGGGTCAGAATTCCATTTCGCTGGGCAGTCTTTTTTCATATAACGCCAATTATAAAAAAGGCGTCAATAGCTGGAGAAACAGTATAGAGGCTGCTTATGGATTGATTCGGCAGGGTGATGCTGTTATTTTCAGGAAAACCGATGATTATATGACCCTCAGGTCCACTTTTGGAAGAAAAGTAAGTGACAATTTCCGGGTAACTTCTATATATGAATTCAGGACCCAATTCACCAAAGGGTACAATCATACTGAGCTGGGAAGGGAAGACCTTATTTCAGATTTTATGGCACCAGGTTTTATGCAGATTTCTTTAGGGATGAGCTACAGCAAAAAAGATTTTTATGAAGTCATTCTATCGCCATTTACTGGCAAGTTTACCTTCGTATTAAACGATTCACTCTCATCTGTAGGCGCGTTTGGAGTTGTTCCTGGTGAAAAGGTCAGGTTGGAGGGAGGCCCTAGTATAAGGGGTACGATACAAAAAGATATTTTTGAAAATATCCGGCTGCGGTCTAACCTAAATTTGTTTTCCAATTATAAAAAAGTTCAAAATATTGATGTAAACTGGGAATTATTCCTGATCATGAAAGTAAATAAATACATCACATCCAATATTTCTACCCATATAATTTATGATGATGATATCAGGATCCCGCAGGAAGATGGCAGGGAATTGCCGGAAGTACAGTTTAAAAATGTGATAAATATTGGCTTTGCCTTTCAATTTTAATTATGTGTGAACCGTAGTGGGTAAGACTATTCAAACAATCTATACTCAATCGAACAGCACCCCCATGAACAAAAACGCTGTTCCCGGATTTTATAATTTTAACTGCTCATCCCATGAAATAAATGCTTTCATTTAAGTTACATTTATAATGTTGAAAAGATTCTATTAGATTTTCAGAGCCAGTATTCTATTTTTTAAAATCTGGCTTTGCCAACCTTGCAGCAAGGTGAGTGTATATAAGTTATAAGCGTTTTACAATTAAATGAATGTATTACATAATTTACAGCACCCCTCTTTATCGATGACTATAAGTATATAATAC